>JBGCER010000274.1:0-11450 GCA_045106515.1 Myxococcota bacterium | reverse complement strand
ACCAGGTGAGGACCTTGACGAGTCCTCCGTTCAAGACCTTCGTCAACGGCAGATCGATGATGCTGCTCGCTGGGTTGCCGATGAGGTCGCTGGATACGATCGGGGCCGTGCTCGTGGCAAGAATGCCTTTCAAGGCGCCCTTTTCAGCGGCGACGAACGCGGCGTTGATCTCTTCGGCGGTGGTGTCCCGGGACGGACGGAAGACCAAGTCCACCAGCGAGACGTTGGGGGTCGGAACCCGAATGGCCATGCCGTCGAGCTTGCCATTGAGCTCTGGCATGACGAGGCCGACGGCCTTGGCGGCGCCAGTCGTGGTTGGCACCATGTTTTGTGCGGCGGCGCGTGCACGACGGAACTTGCCCTTGGCATGGGGGGCATCGAGCAGGTTCTGGTCCATGGTGTAGCTGTGCACCGTGGTGATGAGGCCGGACTCGATGCCGACCAGGTCGTGCAGGACCTTGGCCGCAGGGCCCAGGCAGTTTGTGGTGCACGAGGCATTGCTGATGACGTTGTGCTTGGCCGGGTCCAAGGTGTCGTCATTGACGCCCATGACGAAGGTGCCGTCTACGTTGTTGCCAGGCGCCGAGATCACGACTTTGCGCGCGCCGGCGTCGATGTGGGCTCGGGCCTTGTTGCCGTCGGTGAATGCGCCGGTGCACTCGAGGACCACGTCTACACCGCGTTCTGCCCAGGGCAGGTTGGCGGGGTTGCGCTCGGCAGTGGTGGGAATCACGGTGTTGCCGATGCGGATGCCGCCTTCGACGGCCTCGACTTCGTGCTTCCAGATGCCGTGGACCGTGTCGTGCTTGAGCAGGTAGGCCAGCATCTCGTCGGAGGTCAGGTCATTGATGTGAACGAACTCGACGTCTGGCCGGTCGAAGGCCATGCGCATTACGTTGCGTCCGATACGACCGAAGCCATTGATGGCGATACGAAGGGCCATGCGCGTCCTCACTTTGTTGGGGTGCTCCGCCTAACCCAGCGCCCTCGACGGTCAACCGGCCTCGACCTCACTCATGAGGCCGTTAGAGTGCGGATCGGAGGGTCTTTTGGCGCTGCTGGTCTCCAATATTTTCTGGCCGGGTGACGTGGCTGACCCCACGCCGGTCCTCGCTGCGCATTTGGGTGTGCCTGCTGAGGCCGTCCGCGAGGTGAGGCTCATCAAGAAGAGCCTGGACGCGAGGCACAAGAAGCAGAAGTGGCAGGCGGTCTACCGGGTCGAGGTTGAGGACGAGGCCGCTGTGCTCGCGAAGGGGTTGCCGTCCGTGCGGCTGTGGTCCGTGCGAGACGCCGGTCGCTACGGCCTCGATGCGGGGGGGCCCGAGCGGTCCGCGTGGCCTGCTTCCGCGCGTCCAGTGGTTGTGGGCGCGGGTCCTGCTGGCCTATTCGCTGCCTTATACTTGGCAGAAGCCGGTGCCGATGTATTACTCATCGAGCGCGGTGGTCCGACTGCCGATCGGGTGAAGGCGGTCAATGGGCACTGGCGTCGCCGAGCCTCGCTCGATCCCGAAAACAACATCGTGTTCGGGGAAGGCGGGGCCGGCACGTTCAGCGATGGCAAGATCTACACCCGTCGTCGGGACGGAGAGCTCGGCTTTGTATTCCGGCGCCTCGTCGACTTTGGTGCAGATCCCTCGATCTTGCACGAGGCGTGGGCGCACTTGGGTACGGATAAGGTCCGCGCCATCTTGCCGGTCTTTCGGGAGCGCCTCATCGAGCTTGGGGTTGAGATCCGCTTCCACACCTCGGTCACGGACCTGATCGTCGAGGGCGGTCGTTGTGATGGAGTGGTGCTGTCCACGGGCGAAGAGATTCGTCGAGCCCCCGTCCTCATCGCAGCGGGGCATTCGGCCCGAGACACGGCCACGTTTATGGTGCGGGCCGGAGCTCAGGCCGAGCCTCGGACCATCGCCGTTGGCGCGCGCGTCGAACACCCTCAAGTCATGGTTGATCGTGCTCAATACGGCAAGGCTGATCGAGGAGATCTGCCTCCTGCCAGCTACCGCCTCACCTGGGCCCCCCCTGGACGGCGCAAGGTCCACACCTTTTGCATGTGTCCCGGCGGCGTCGTGGTCCCGGCGGCCAATCACGACGGCCGGGTGGTAGTCAACGGCATGTCCTTTGCGGCTCGGCGCGCATTCTGGGCGAACAGTGCCGTGATTGTTGAAGTTCAACCTTCAGACTTTCCGGAGCCGGGACCGTTAGGCGGCTATGCCTTTCAAGACGCCATCGAGAGGGTCGCCTTTGAGCAGGGTGGGGGTTCTGAGGCGGCACCGGCACAGACGGTGAGCGACTTTCTGGCGCAGCGACCGAGCCACGAGCTGCCGCGCACGTCCTATTCCTTGGGGGCCACGCCGTCCGACTTGAGGACCGTACTGCCGCCCTTCATCGCGGATGGCATGGAGCAGGCGCTTCATGCGTGGAATGAGAAGCTCGATGGCTTCTCGGGCGCCGAGGGCGTGCTCATCGCGCCGGAGACTCGGACGACCTCGCCCATTCGCTTCTTGCGCGACAAGCGGTGCGAGAGCATCGGCCTTCCCGGCCTGTACCCACTGGGTGAAGGCGCGGGCTACGGAGGTGGAATCGTGAGCTGCGCGCTGGACGGACTACGTGCCGCCCGAGCGCTCAGCGTGTCCGCCGCGGGCGCTACCGGAAGTTGATCGTGTACTTGTTCACGCCCGGCAACACCATCTGAACCCGGACCTCGGTCCCGGTCTCGCGCATCGCGCAGTTGGTCTTGTCGACAATCCACATCATGGTGGCCGTGTTGCTGTCTTCGACGTCCTGGATCTCCCACGTTCCGCCTTCTTTGCACGGAATCTCCTCGAAGTCGGCTTCGAGGGTGGCGTTGGCGGACCAACGGCCGGACGGGGAGAAGGTCATCTCGTCATAGCCAAACTTGACGCCGCTACTGCCGGACATGGGCGACCAGCTTTTGACCGTGGTGCCAACCAGCTTGGCGGCGTAGGTGGCTGCGTCCTTGCCTTCAGGCATCTTCGCGGTGATGGCGCTAGATGCGGCCTCTTTGGCGTTTGCGGCGCCTGCAGCTGCTGCGGGTGCTGGGGTCTTCTTGCCGCAGCCAGCGACGAGTAGGCCTGCGAGAGCCAGAACGGCGATGCGAGTCATGGTGTCCTCCACGTGGGCGGCGTGCATATCCCACCGGGCCGTTTCGTCCTCTCTTGATACGCTTGGATGCACCTTGGAGGCCTCCTGCCAGCCGCTTCTGCCCGGTTTGTTCTTCCGGAGGCCTGCCAGATCCCAGGACTGGGGATCTCAACAGCAGACTCCACGTGGCTCGGGCGCTCGGCGCAGGACACTCAGGTGGCCGAGGCCCGGCGCGCAGGATTGCCGCTTGCAGAGCAGGATTCCGACTCGCTCGCCGAACGGGTGACCCTATCGCCGGGGGCCGTCGCGACGTCCGATGCCTTGCGCCAGTTCGTAAAGGTGTCGGAGGGCATCGATGGGGATGTGGTTGGAACTTTGTGCGCTCCCCACGATACGTGGGCGGATAACCCAGTGTTTGGCCCGCCTGCGCGGTTGATTCGGCTACGGGGCCCGGGTCCGATGTCCGATGAGCGACTCGGGCGCGCCTCGCGGGTGGTGGTGCCCGTCCGGACTGAGGCGTACGAGCTGCCGCTCCTCGACCGTGTCGGAGGTCGCTCGGAGACGTTTCATGCCTCGACGGCTGTGCTGGTGAGTCGCGCTCGCTGGCCTGGGGTGATCTGGGCGAACCTTTTGGCTCTAGGCCCCGCCTTGCTGGGAGCCCTACCGGGGCCGTCGGCAACGGCCCCTTTGCGGGTCATGGTGGCGGCGGTCCGCGCGGGCACGCTCGATCCGGGTGAGCTGGGTCTGAAGCTGGTTCGACGAGGAGCTGGCTCGAAGGTGCACCCGTCTGCGGTCGTGGAGGGCAGCTGGATTATGCCGGGTGCAACTGTGGATGCCGGCGCCATCGTCCGCCACAGCATCATCGGAGAGGGCGCGACTGTGGAGCCGCAGGCTCTATGCATCGGCTCGGTGTTGGGGCCGGGCGCCATCCTGCAGCGGCGCGGCTTCTGTACCTTTGGTTCTCTAGAGACCGGGTCGGTCTGCGGGGGCACCATGCAGCTGGGGTATGTGGGGCGCCAAGCCCAGCTAAAGGTTGGGGCGATCCTGCTCGATCAGGCCCTCGGCAGTGAGGTTCGTGTCCGCGTGGATGGGCAGTTCTTCCCCGCACCTCTGGGGCTGATTGGCGCAGCGCTGGGATCGGGGAGCGTGGTCGGAGCTGGGGTACAGGTGGCGGCGGGCCGGCTGATTGCTCCGGGGACCGAGGTCGTCGCCAGCTCCCACCACCTCCTCCTCAAGCCGGAAGTCAGCGCAGCCGGTCGCTATCGCGTCGTCGATGGGGCCCTACAACCGTGCTGACTACGCTTTGGCTCGCGATCGCCGCGATGGCCTCGGCGCCCTGGATCCTCGCTCACGCCCGATTTGCCTCCTGGAAGAGGCACATGTGGCTTGAGCCCACCCCGACTGAGCTCCCACCCCTTAGGGTCGTGGTGCCCGCGCGAAATGAAGCTGAGCACATCGAAGCGTGCATCGAAGCCCTGATACAGCTGGGGGGACATCAGACGACGATCTCGATCATGGATGATGATAGCTCGGATACCACCTTGGCTATCTCTCGAAGGATGGCCGTCGGGCACCCGAGGGTCCAGGTGCGGTCGGTCCCGCCGCGTCCCGACGGATGGGCCGGGAAGTCCTGGGCTGTGTGGAATGGACAGCCGGGTGCCGAGGCGTGGCTGCTCTTTGTCGACGCGGACGTTCGGCTGCGTCCCGATCTCGCCTCCACGCTGATCGCCGAGGCTGAGCGGCATGAGTTGGCCTTGCTGTCGGCCTTTGGAACGTGGGAGCTGCCGACGCCCGGCACTCGGTGGCTCGTTCCGGCGTTTGGGTGGCTGATCCGAGGTCTCGTGGACCGTCGGCAGGTCGAGGACGGCCGCATGGCCTTCGCCAATGGCCAGGTCATGCTGGTGCGCAGGTCTGCCTATGAAGCCTGTGGCGGGCACGAGAGCATTCGGGCCTCGGTTCTCGACGATGTGCACTTGGCGAGGGCTGTGCAGCGCAGTGGGGGGCGCGTGTCGGTCCGGTGGGCGCCTTGGGGGTTTCGTGTTCTTCCCTATGCGTCGGCTTCCCAGGTGGTGCGCGGCTATCGCAAGAACATGGCCGCGGGGCTCGACGGTCGCCGAGGTTTGGCTATATTCGGCGTTGTAGCCATTGTTTGGCTGTACCTCGCCCCGCTATGCCTGGGGGCGCTGGGGGTGTGGCTGGCGGAGCCGATCCTCGCTGTGGCGGGTCTCGTCGGCGTCGCTCTGGTCGTAGGTATGCGCCTGCGAACCGACCATGCAGACGGGCGGCTGACGTGGCTTGCCTGGCTGCACCCCATCGCCGGTGCCGTGTTGGCCTACACGCTCTGGCGATCGATGTTTGGGGGACCTGCGGCGTGGAAGGGGCGCCGTTTTGTGGATGGCGTGGCGTCGCCTGAGGCCGATTCCACGTAGGAGCGCGACGATGAAAAGCAAACAACCCCCTCCGGCCAAGGCCGAAGGGGGTTGAAGATGGAGCGGGTGATCAGATTCGAACTGACGACAGCCACGTTGGCAACGTGGGGCTCTACCACTGAGCTACACCCGCAAAGTGCTTCTCTGTGAGCCCCCGCGCCTTAACCAACCTGCGCACTGCGGCAAGGAAATTGGATGCGCAGACTGCATGCTCCAATGTTCTTCCAGATCGCGAGGGCGGTATGGCCGCTGCAAAGCCGGGCCTTGGCACATACTTGACAGCGGCGTGACCACACGGAATCCTTGTGAGGTCGTTCACCGTTGTGGGCGCGTCTGGTGGCTGGTAGCATGCGCCTCGATTGCAGGATGCCCGCCCCGTCGGAGAGACCTATGCGCTTCGCTGTTCCCGCTACCCTAATTGCCCTGTCCCTTCTCATTGGTTGCAATGGATCGGATTCCGGTGAAACCGACTCTGATGTCGACACCTTTGTATGGCCGGACTGCACGGATGCCGACGGAGACGGCATCTGCGCCGAAGACGGCGACTGTGACGACAAGGATCCCGAGGTTTACCCGGGCCAGCGCGAGTCTTGCAATAGCAAGGACGACAACTGCAACGACACCACCGACGAAGGCCTGCCGGACGCGGACCAAGACGGCATCTGCGACGGCGAAGACGCCGAGGACTGCGATGGCGTCGACAACGACGGCGACAACTTGGTGGACGAGGAGTACCCCGACAGCGACGGCAACGGAATCGCCGACTGCGTCGACGTTGAGACCTGCGACGGTCGCGACAACAATGGTGACGGCCGCATCGACGAAGGCTTCGATGCCGACCTCGACGGCGCCTCCCAGTGTGGCGACATCGACGGCAAGGGCCAAGATTGCGACGATAGCAATGGCGATGTCTTCCCCGGCGCTGACGAAACCGTCGACGGTATCGACAACGACTGCGACCGGCTGATCGACGAAGGCGCCTGGCTCGCCGGAGACTTGGTCATCACCGAGCTGATGGTCAACCCCAACGCTGTGGGCGACCCCAGCGGTGAGTGGATTGAGGTCTTCAACAACAGCGGCCGAGAGCTCACGCTGAATGGCATTCAACTTCGTGATAGCAATGGACAAAACCACACCATCGACTCAGACGAGATCGTCGAAGTCGCGGCGGGTGGATACGCCGTTCTCGCGATCAACGGTCGGCCTGACCAGAACGGTCGGGTGACAACCGACTACGTCTACACGGGCATGTCGCTGTCCAACCAAATCGATGACATCCAGCTTTGGGTCAACGATGAAGTCAGTGGCGTCACGAACAGCACGATGCTCGACAGCGTGGCTTGGGACGAGACGTACCCTGTGCTCGCTGGCACCAGCATGGCGCTTGAGCCGGACTTCTCGGATCCGACCAGCAATGACGATGTCCTGTACTGGTGCCCGGCGGCAGCCGAGTGGGCTCTCGGATCAGACTTCGGTAGCCCGGGCGCGGCCAACCCCACCTGCACCACGTTCGACCACGACGGCGACGGGTTCGCTCCGGCGAGCGGCGACTGTGACGACAACGATGACTCCGTCTATCCAGGCGCCCCCGAGATCGACGCCACCGTCGACAATGACTGCGACGGCGACGCCGAGGCCGGACCCATCGCTTCGGCCAAGGTCGAAACCAGCGTCAGCAACAGCGAAGTCTGCGGCATTACCTACCTCGATGCTAGCAATACGTCAGACCCCGACGGCGACGAAGTGGTGTCGTACGAGTGGACGGTCAAGGCCAAGCCCACTGGCTCCACCCTTGAAGATGCGGACATCCGAAACAACACCCGTGACTTTGCCTCGTTCGAGGCTGACAAAGACGGCGTCTACGAGTTTGATGTCTTCGGCTTCGATGCCGGTGGCGCTCGTGGCGTGGGTGATTCGGTCTCGGTCACCATCGCCGCCCGAACGGACAACAACGATCCGTTGGCCGACGCTGGCGATAGCCAAGTGGCCACCGAGTCCGGCAAGTGTGTCTCGATCGGCGGCGGAAAGTTCAACTGCACCAGCTGCAAGAACCTGACGTTTGACCTGGATGGAACCGATTCTCGCGACTTCGATGGCGACAGCTTGAGCTACCTCTGGACCGTGACGAGTGGTCCCGGCGCGCTCACCAAGCGCGATGAAGGAGAGACCAGCGTCCTGGTCTCTGGAGCCACACCGGCGCCAGGCGGACGCGGAACCTCCACGGTCTTCATCGACCTGGTGGTCACCGACTGCATGGGCGCGGCTTCGACGGCCGACACGGTCGCCATCGTCTACACCTGCGAAGACAACTAGGGTCGCGACTTCGCTGCGGCGATGACCCGGTCGAGCAGCGCCTTTGCGGCGCTGTCGGCCTCGGCCGTTCTCATGTCCGCAGCCAGGCGAGCGGCGTGGGCTCTGAGGCCAACTTCCGTCTCTTCCCAAGTCGTGGACTGTTCCACTCCGACCGAGCGTCCGAGCGAGAGCCACGTCGCGGCGTTGGGCGTGCGTTGGCTCAGGACCAGCGCCTGAGGTGGCTCGGCGCCCGTTCCGATCAGCGCGTCCACCAGATCGACGGTGGCGAGCTGCCATCGGATGGTGTTTTGCGCCACGTCTGCGCCGTCGATGGCTTCGACCAAGGCGGCGAGTTGGAGCCATTGGGCCAACCGGTCGATCCGCGGATCCCAGCGGCCGGCTTCGGACAGGCCTTGCACCCGATCTAGGCCCACACAGGGGTCGTTCTGGCATTCGCCCCAGATCCGCCGTGCCTGCAGAGCGAGCAAGGCGCCGGCCGCTGCGATGTCCGCTCCCGCCGCCTCCTTCAGTCGCGTCTCGGCGCGGGCGAGCAGCGCGTCCCGGGGTCTGTCGGACTGTAGTTCCTCGCCGATGTCCGCCCAGACTGCTGCTTGTTCTTCCTGCTCTCGGTTTCGGTCGAGGACCGAGTCTGCGAGCAAGAGCTTTGCGGCGCGCTCAAGATCTACGAGCCCAGGTTCCGTGGGCCCTTCCCGATCCGCTGCGCGGGCCAAGACGAGCTGCGCGGCAGGGGTCTGCCGGAGGGTGTCGAAGGGCGGCGTCGACAGCGCATCAGCGACGGGCTGCAGCTCGATATTGGGTCCGGACAACCAGCCCAGCAGAGCCCATCGATCCGCCACAATGAGGGTTCTACGGCGCGGTTCGACGCCCCGTGTCTGCCAATGCAGGGGGGCGTACGGTAGGCCAGCCTCGGTAGATGTCGAGGAAAGTGGAGTCAGAAGAGAAACAATACGCTGCTGCGTTCCCTCGTTGACCGCTCGTTGGCCTCCGAAGCTCGACTCGATCTCCCGTACGCGGGCTCCGCGAGACAATGCGACGATGGCTGTGCCGGGATGCTCAAGCTCCAAGGCCCGCAGTCGCTGGATCGGCGCGACCGTGCCCGGACGGAGCGCGGCGGCTGCATTCAGGAGTTCGACGTAGGGCTCGGCGCCGGTCACATCAGCAAGATCGTCTGGGGTGAGTCCCGCCGCGGCGCGGCCCAGCGGGTCGGCACGTACAAGCTCCGATATGAGGTCGTCAATGGTCTCGATCTTCGCGGCTCGGGCTGGAGTGCGCGCGGAGGCCGGCTGGAGGTGCTCTGGGATCCGGTGCTTGCATGCACCAAACACCAGCAACAACAACCAGAGCGGCTGCCGAATCACGAGAGCAATCCTTGGTTAAGCCGGTGTGGGAGTCCTGGTCCGTCGAAGATGAGACCCGTGTAGAGTTGCACGCCAACACACCCGAGTTCGAGCAGCGCCTTGACCTGCTCCACGGAGTGAACGCCCCCGGCACCGATCACGGGGACCCGTCCATCTGCCGCCTGAAGTGCGACTTCGATTCGACTCTTGGCCAAGGGCCACAGCGGTGCGCCGGACAAGCCACCGCCTTGGTCTACGGCCGCAGACCGACCGGGGCGCGAGATGGTGGTGTTGGTGGCGATAATCCCGGAAATACCGCGGCTCACCGCGAAGTTCACGGCTTCTGCCATGGCTTCGGGCTCCAAGTCTGGAGCGAGCTTTAGAAGCACAGGTGTGGAATCGACCTTTTCGAGGACGGCGTCGATGAGCTCGCCCAGGACCTCGGGGGCCTGCAAGCTGCGCAGTCCAGGGGTGTTGGGAGAGGACACGTTGATCGTGAACCAGTCCACGAGGCCGTTGAGACGCTCGGCGGACAAAGCGTAGTCGGCCGCGGCTTCGTCGAGGGGGGTCACCTTGCTCTTGCCGATGTTGGCGCCGACGGGAACGTCGGGCCACTGCCCGGATTCGCGGAGGGTTCGCAGGCGGCTCGCCAAGGCCTCGCTCCCGTGGTTGTTGAACCCCATTCGGTTGATCAAGGCTTGATCTTCAACAATTCGGAAGAGCCGAGGCTGCGGGTTGCCGGTTTGTGGGTGAGCGGTGACCGTGCCCACCTCTACGAAGCCGAAACCAAGCGCGGGCCAGAAGGGGATGGCGCGGCCGTCTTTGTCCAGCCCTGCGGCGAGGCCGACGGGGCCCTTGAGATCGACCCCGAACGCGCTTCGGGCGAGTTCAGCGGCGGGCGGCTTGAGCGATAGGCTCGCCAGGGCGGACACGAGGCCGCCCCAGTGTTCGAGCATCCACAGCGTGCGCTCGTGGGCGTGTTCGGCGTCCATCGAGAAGAGTATGGGGCGGGCCGCAGGCCAGGTCCAGTCGAGCATTGTTCACTTGGCCGGGCGACCATGCCAGGCTTCCCGAAGGACCGGCAGGGCGCCAATGAGGTAATCGAAGAAGGACAGGGTCGTCACCGCAGTCACGACCAACATGATCCACCACGGTGCCGATTCGACCCAGGTGGGCGCGACTCCGAGGTAGCCGAGCAAGAGCAAAAGCAAGATCAGGTTGACGCCGATGGCTTGCACGATGGCCTTGATCTTGCCGGTAGGCCGCGCCGCCATCACGACATTGTTCGTGGCGGCGATCGATCGAAAGAACCCGACGCTGCTGTCCCGGTAGAAGATGAGCAGGATCATCCAGAGGTCCGCGCAGCCGATGGCCCACAATCCCAGGAACAAGGTGAACCGAGCGAAGGCGTCTGAGAAGGGATCGAAGAGCTTGCCGAAGTCGGTGACGGCATCATACTTGCGTGCGACCCATCCATCGAGGGCATCCGTGGCCTCTAGAATGATGGAAAGTGCAAGGGCAATGCCGACTCCTGTGGCGTTCGGCATGCCGACCAGGAACGCCACTGCCAGGGGGGCGAGCGGCAGGCGCGCGAGCGTGATCAGGTTCGGGTTTACAGGGGCTTTGGCCATCATCAGGCTCGTAGCACGGGGGTCGGCGCAGTGCTGTCGTCTCGCCGGAGCAAGCGCATCACATAGACGCCGCCGCTGATGGCCCCCAGCAGGAGGCTGATCAAGCCGAGCAGTAGGCCGACGCTGGGCCAATGCACCTGCATCCACTCGTTTCGGAACAATAGAATCGGCAATGCTACGCCTTCTACCGAGACCATCAAGCGGCCAGCGAGGTGCGGTTTGTGGGCGCGAGAGCGGCTCAGCAACCAGCCAAACACCACGAGGCCATCGCGGAGCAGCATGGCCCCAGCGAGCCACCAGGGCACCCACCCCATGACGCCGAGCGTCAGCCAGGTGCCACCGATGAGCAATTTGTCGGCGAGCGGATCGAGGATCGTGCCGAGGTCGCTCGTGGCCCCCAAGAAGCGCGCGAGCCACCCGTCGATGAGGTCCGTGACGATGGCGATGAGGAAGACCGCGAAGGCGAGCTCATCTAAGCCCCCCACAACGACCAGCACAAAGATTCCGGGACCGGCGAGGCCGCGGCTCGCGGTCAACAAGTTCGGTAGGGTAGCGATCACGACCCCTCCTATCCGATGTGCGCGTCCACGATGTGCTGGGCTAGGATGCGCCGACCCTCGGAGGTGAGTGGTGGA
>JBGCER010000273.1:0-18416 GCA_045106515.1 Myxococcota bacterium | reverse complement strand
AGCCACTGCAGGGGCACGTCGCTGTGGCGTCGCTCGGTGGTGGGGCCCTTGACGATGCGCGCGCCGGCTCACCCATCGTCGAGCCATGCTTGGCCGACGAAGTCCGGGCGGACGCCCTCATATTCACGGAAATACCGATCGAGGGCGAGCAGGATGAACGCGTTCTCTTGGGTCGAACCCCATCGGCCCTTTCGGCGATGGCCGAGCAAGCCCCGAACCACCTTGACCACCAGGTCTTTTTTGGGGTTCACCTCAAGAAGGGCTTCGAGCAAGACGCCGTCTGTACGCCGACTACTGTGCAGCAGCACGTAGTCGTTATTGTCCGTGTAGGACTCCGAGAAGGAGGCCGCCGCAGCGGTCTCTACGGCCTTGTTGTCCCAGTTGCGCTCGATGGCTTGCACGGCCGACGCTTCTCCCACCGCGTCTAGGGTGGCTAGGAGCCAGCCTTGGGCTTCGAGGGGCAGGTTCTCAAGACCCTTGGCATACAGTTTTTTGGCCTCAGAACCATCATTGTCGCCTGCTTGGTGACGGACGTAGACCGCGTAGGATCGGATCGTGGTTCTGGCCCGTTCGGAGTACCAACCCGGGATGTGGCGCTCGATGTTTTTGGCGTAGCTCAGGCCTCGGTTCAGCACCTTGGGATCGGGCTCCCAGCCCTTTTCTTTGGCCCGGACGAGCGCGTGTACCGCATGCAACGACGGGTAGGGGTAGACGTTTTCTCGGCCCCAAAAGGCAAAGCCGCCGTTGGCGCGCTGGCGCTTCTTCAACAGGTCCAGGTCGGCTTGCATGCTGGTGGCGAGCTCCTCACTCGACGGCATTCCATCGGCCTCGAACGCGTCCATGACGTCGCGGAGCGCGGCGTTGGCGAGCATGCGGCTGGAGACCTGCTCGGTGCACGAGAACGGGTATCGGTTGAGGTAGATGACGGCGTCGGTGAGCGCCTGCAACTGCGTGCTGGACGTGGTGATCTCCAGTCCGCCGTATTGGGGCCAGGCATCGTCGGGCGCGGCCACCGGTTGTACGATGCCGCCGCTGTCGATGGTGCCGTAGGTGGCGAAGGCCTCGGTGGTGGCGGGGGTCCACACGGGGAACTCATCGGTAACGGCGTCTGCGTCGCTGCCGCTGGCGATGACCGCCTGGAACTTGAGTGTGCCAGCGTCGATGACCCCCACAGGGAGTCGGATCTCGCGTCGGTCCTCGGCGGGAACGACGAAGCGCACGCCGCCACTCACCCGGTCGGGTGCGGTCAGCACGTCCTGATCGATCGAGTCGAGCATCTTGGCATTGTCGACTTGCAAGGCCAGGTCCACGGTGAGATCTCGATTGGTAGGGTTCTGCACCACCAGCGGGAACTCAGTCTTGTCTCCAACGTTGAGGAAGCGGGGCGGTGAGGGGCGAAGCATCAGGGGCTTGCGGGCGGTGATCGTGGCTTCTCCGCTGCCGAAGAAGGTTTCGGTGTCCGTGGCGACGGCCATGACCCTGTAGCGAGTCAGGCTGTCCGGCACGTCCACCGGCAGGCGCGCCTTGCCATCCGCGTCCGTGAGGAGCCTTGGAGAGAAGATCGCAAGGGCCCTAAAGTCAGTGCGAACCTGGATGTTTGGGGTATTCGTGGAGGCGCCGCTGGCATCGCCATCCATCTCTTCTTCCACCGCGAAGTTGGCGTCCGCGGACAATTCGAGGGCCATCGGGGCTGGAGCTGCCATGTCTGCTCGTGGGGCGGACTTACTCCTGCTCGCGCGGGCACCCGTGGAGCGGGTCTCGCTCCGCGCTATGCTTCCTGGACCCGCTCCGTAACCCTGCTGCTCGTTTTGCCCGAGTTGGCCTCGAACCGACTCGGGATCGACCAGAACCACACGGTCGCGCAGGTGGACCTCTGCGACGCCGGCGCTTCGCGCGCTGTAGAAGACGCTCAGCGGGTCGGGAGTGGTGTACCCGGACAGGGCCAGCACGGACTCGTCGACCATCCACAGGGCGACCTCGGCACCGGAGATGGGTTGGCCGTCAGGGCCGTTGACCAAGACGTCGACGAAGGTGGACTCACCTGGTTGTAGCTGGTCTTTTTCGGGGGATAGCTGGACGTCGAGGGTGCGGGTCTTGGGCGGCACCTTCAGGGTGAGGCTGCCGCTGGCGAAGGCCACGCGCTTGGGCGCGTCTTTGATCACGTTCCCGTCGTCGTCGGTGCGATCCGCTTCGCCGACCAAGTCCACATCGAGGTGAATCGTGGGGACGAAGGTGTCTTCGATCTTGACGTTCAAGGTGGTGGTGGGTCCGGTGAGGCTGATTCGCTCGGTGCGCAGCAGGCCATCTTGGCGGAAGGTGACCACGCCCTCGGCGGGGAAGAATGGCGCGGCAACCAAGACTTCGAGGGTGTCTCCAACGTTTAGCTCTTCGAGAGACGGGATGAGCTCGATGCTCTGCTGGGTCACGTTGCGCTGTGGGCGCTGACTCGAACCGCCGCTGACCCACATCTGGCGAGTGGTCTCATTGGTGCGACCTTCTGCGTCGGTGGTGGAAGCGGTGAACCGCCAGGACCCGCCCATCTGAGGGGTGAAGGAGCACGTCGCGGTCGACTCTTCGCTCGCGGTCGACGTAGCGGTGCAGTTGCTGATGTCTTCCTCAACCTCTTTCCAGGTTCCCTTTACCTTTTTCCACACGAGGCGGGCGAAGCGCACGTCCACCTTGGCGCCGCTGACCGCCTGGCCATTCAGATCCACCGCGGCCACCTTCAACGTCACGTCCTTGCCCTTCTTCACAAAGGCCCGATCGAGCTTCAGCCCGACGTACCGGTCGGCGGGGTGGACGAGTAGGGTGCTGGCGCTGCTCCATCGTTGGCGGTTGACGTCGAACACGGTGGCTTCGGCGCGCACGGACATGGGCCGCCTTGGATTCATGGACACAAAGTCCATGCGCACAGAGTGCGTGCCGTCGGCGCCGGTCTTGCTCTGCAGGTTGGTGTAGGTCTGGTTGCTGACGGGGGTGTTCCAGCTGCGCCACCACGGGGTCCAGGTGCCGAAGGTCCATCCACGCCACCCATCGGGGCGCCATGACCCCGTCGATGAGGAGACGTTCCAGTGCACATCAGCCGCTGGCAGTCCGCCACCGGCGTAGTATGCGGCTTCTACAGTAGCAATCGCATGTTCCCCAAGGACGTAGGGGCGAGGATCGACAGCGGTGCTGACCTCGAACTCTGGGCGACGGAACTCCTGAATTTGGAAAGAGTGGTTGGTCCACTGGTCTCCGCCTTGCCATGACGTCTTCAGCTCCAGGGAGGCCGTCCCAAGATTGGGGCTCTCGCCCAGGTCGTCGATAGTGAGGCTGAACTCTCCGGTCTTGGAGATCTGCGTGGTGCCGGTGGCGATCTCTGCGCCTTGCGCATCTCGCGCCTTCCAGGTCAGCGTGGTCTCGCCTTCGAGCCACCGGCCTAGACCCTTTCCAGGCTGCGGCACGAAGGGGCGAACCAGACCCTTGAACGTGGCAGATTCATTGGGTTTGTACATGCCCCGATCATCGAATACCACCCATCGAACCTGGGGTGTAGCGGGGCGGCCGACCCAAGCGCCATTCATCCACCAACCGGCGTTGGACGCCAGGATGGCCGTGTCGCCGTCCAGGTCTGCCACGATGGCGGAAAAGGGCTTGGCGCTGGTGTACATGGGCAGGGTGGCCAGACCATCTTTGCCGGAGGTGACCGGTGGCTGGGACGAGCCCGCGAGTCGCACCTTGGCGTTCGGCACAGCGGCGCCGGTCTGCAGGTCAGTGACCCACACCTGGAGGTTGTCATTGTCGGCGAAGGCCGTGAGGCCAACCTGGGTCCGCTGAACCCAAATCATAAGATTTTGGCGTCCTTTCTGGCCTGGAGGATTGGGGACGGACGCCCATACCAAGAACTGGCCGCTGCCATTGGTCAGGTAGGGGGCCAGGTTGATGGGGGTCTCGACCAGCTCATCGGGCTTGTAGTCGGGCACCGCGACCGAGCCGCTGAAGACGGACGGTACGGGCGGGGCTTGGGGGGTCTCGCGCCAGCGATTGTCGCGGACCCACCCCGCGACGTTGTCCAGGTTGCCGTCATTGACTTTGTAGATTTTAACGGTGATCTTACTATGGTTTCGAGAGTAGACCGGTAGCGCGGCCGGTCCCTGAGGGTCGAGCACGACCTGCTCTTTGCCGGGTCCAGTCAGGAAGGGTTGGGCGGGCCCGAAGGTGAAGTACTTGAACTCGGTCTTGCCCAGCCGTTGGCCGAACGTGTCGGTTAGGTCTGCTTTGAACTCTACTTTTAGGGAACTGCGCGGGGGGAAGGGCCCGCGGATGCTCACGTTTGAACCGCTGACGTTGACCACCAATCCTGGAATTTCGGGGGTGACTACGATGTGGTCCGAGGCGGTGTCTTCGTCCAGCGCATTGTTGGTCCGGATCCACACCTGACCATCGGGGTTGCACTTCTTGGCCTGCTCCCAGCATCCACTCCGGGTGATCTGGAGGGGATCGTAGGTGCGGAAACCCTGGGTTTGGGTGTTCTTGGTGACAACCGGGCCTTCGGCGGACGGTGCGCCCGCGTCCAGGGTGATCTTGTACATCTGGGAGGGCTTCAGCCGGGCGCTCGGCTTGAAGATCAAGGCTCGCCCTTCTTGGGCGCTGGCCACCCAGGCCTTGGCTTGCCGATCCGCCTGGATCTCCGCATCGGTGGCTGGCTGAAGGGGGACCTCGACGTCCCCTCGGAGGTGCACGAAGGGGGCGATGGCCGAGGCATCGACGGCCTGGTCGAACGAGAGCATCACCAGCCCATCGGTCCGCTCGCCATTGCCGTTGGGGTAGAAGCGTTGGACCTGCACCGGCGGGGTCGAAAACGTGAAAGAGACGTCTTCAGTTAGGGTTTGGCCGAGTGCGGACGTGGTGCCTTTGGGAATGGTCGCCGTGTATTCGGTGGCCATGGGAAGGCGGGGCGAGGGGTCAAAGAGAAGGGTTTTTGTGCCCAACCAACGCCAGTTACCCGGCGGTTGTGGGTTGAGTTCGACCGGTACGTTCTTGCTCGCCTCGTCTTGGGACGTGACCGCGATCATGGGCTGGTTGAACGTGACTGAGACGTGGGGCGCCATCGGCACCGCACCTTCCGGGGCGAACCTCAGCACCGTCAGGTCTTTGGTGGCGACATCGGGCGCGATGTCTGGACGCTCGGGAGGCGGCCACATCTCTTGCACCTCCTCTCCCGGTCGGGGAGGAGGAGGAGACCCCTTGCGAAGGGCGAACTCCAGCCGCTCGGCCCGGGCCATCTCCGGAGCTCTGGCCAGGAGGGCGCGCACCTGGGCCGCGGTGAGCGGTGTTGCGTCGGCGAGGGGAGCGCCCGCCCCGTCTGGAGGTGGCTTGTTTGCTTCGCTCAACAAGATCTTCAGGCCGGTCTGTCCCTCGTCCGCATCTTTTAGGGTCAATGGGCCGGTCACGGCGGACCTCGCTGGGGGAGAAGTTGGGATGTCGGGTTCGTCGGAGACACGGTTCTTGCCGGTGCACGCCATCAGCAGGAGCAAGGCTGTGGCCATGGGAAGGGAGCGCATAGACGACCTCAAGTGTGGTGGCACGATACCGGCGTTGAAGGCCCAACGGGGATCGAGGCCCGACCTTTCACCCTCGATTCCGAAAGAGGCGCACAATATGGGGGCCTCGGGTGCGTTGTCCAAGGCGGACCCATTCACCCAGAGGCGCATGCTGGCTGTCGTCACCGACCTTGAACGCAGGATCTCGCAGTTCCATCCGGAGCTAGTGGGGTGGCTTCGTCGCCGCGTGGTCGGCGATCCTGAAGAGGTGGCGCAAGAGGTCTGGCTTCGGGTGTCCACCGCCGACGCCACCTTCGCCAATGATGCAGCGTTTCGGGGCTACTTCTACACCGTCGCTCGACGGCTCATCGTGGACTTGCATCGCCGAAGGCGGGCCCGGATCGAGCTCGTGGAAATGGATGAGCACACCGCGCGTCGAACGCCGGGACAGGGCGGCGCGCCGGATGCTCGCCTCCAGGCCGAGCAGATGCACGCGGTCGTAGAACAGACGTTGGCGGCCATGAAACCAGAGATTTCTCAAGTCTTCCTATGGCGGCTCCACCAGGATGTGCCGTTCAAAGACATCGCGGAACGCCAAGACTGTTCTGTGAACACTGCGCTCGGTCGTATGCACCGAGCGACAAAGACAATCGCCGCAGCCCTTCAGGCTGCGGGTCTGACCGGAGGTGCCCGATGACTGGGCCATCCACGCAATGCGAGCACGCCACCAGCACGACGGTGCTGTGGCTCTACGGCGAGGCCGATGACAGCCACGCCACCCACGTCGCGGGATGTGCGGACTGCACATCCGTCGCCGACGATCACGCCACGGTCGCGGCAGCCATGCCCTTTGAGGTCATGGCTGGATTGCACCAGCCGGCCGCGCACGCCGATGGCTGGGAGCCAGAGCGGCTCCCAGCGCCGGCGAACCGCTCCTGGATCGTAGGGACCCTGCTCGGCCTCGCTGCGGCGGCGGTCGTGTTGCTCGGTCTGTCCTTCGCCTTCGGGCAGCCAACGGGTCTGGAGTCGGAAGGGCCGGCCCCTCAGATCGCCGAGGTTCCGGAGCTGGTGGACCCCGCCTCGGAAGTGGCGTCAAACGACGACCTGTTCGTCTTGGAGCCCATGCTCGCTCTCGATGAAGACTTCGACGCGGGATATGACGATTTCGATTCGCTCTACGATGATTTCGCGGCGTTTGAGGAAGATCTTGCGACGCTATAGTTCTAGAGGTGGCCGCCTTGGAGGCGCTATGAAACCCGTTTTCGCGCTCACGTGTGCATCGATGTTGGCGCTGGCGACGCCCTCGTTCGCCTTCGACGGCCCTCCCGATTCGTCGGGCGAACGGGCGGAGCGTCCGGGGCGTGGACCTCGTAGCGGCGCCCGGGAACAGCAGTTCCTCAATCGGCTGCAAGCCCGCGATCCGGCTCGGTACGACAAGGTGGTAGAGATCCAGCGCGACCGCCCACGACTCTACCGAGCCCTGCTCGGTCATACCGCCCAGCAGCTTCGAGCCGGTGGGCGGGGCGAGGCGATGAAGAAGGTGCAGGTGCTCGTCGACGAGAGCTACTCGCTCAAGACTCAGCTCGACGCCTATGCTGCGGCAGATGCCAAGGCGAAAAAGCGCCTATCTCCAGAGATTCAAGCCACGGTTGGCCGCTTGTTTGAGTTGAGGCAGCAGCTGCGGCGGGAGCAGCTCGCGACCATGGAGGCGCGCCTCGCCAGGCTACGCTCCGAGATCGAAGAGCGCGAGAAGTCCAAAGACACCATCGTGCGTGAATTCACCGACGATATGCTCGGGTCTAACGGCGGCCTCTAGAGGGCTCGCCCGACGAGGTCGATCCTCGCCGGGCGGCTGGGAGCAGTGCTGGGGCTAGGGGCAGTTCGGCTGCTCCGCCTCGATGACCTCGATCAGGCTGGACTCCACAGGATCCGCGGCCTTGTAGATCAGCGAACAGGCCTGGTCTTGGCGCCCCGAGGCCAGCGCAGCCTCGATGGCGAGGCGCCGCGCCCGGTCCGTGGGCCGGTTGCGGAAGTTGTCCTGCGCCAGGCGCCACGCCCGCTCGGGGGCGTCACCGGGACCGAGGAAGAACTCGACCGCGTGGTCTGCGAAGGCCAGGCGATGTTCGAGCAACAGCGCCTCATACCGGTCCTGAGCGACTTGGGCTGCGCTGGGGTCCTCGGCGTATTGGGCGAGCCGGCTGAAGGGCTCTGGGTCCTGCGAACGGTCGGCCATCCGTTGAAGGCGAGTGACCGCGCTGTCTACTTCACCTGCTTCAAACTCTAGTTCTGCAAGGTGCACGTTCGCCACCACATAGCCAGGGAGGATGCGCACCGCGTCTTCGTACAGAGCG
Source organism: Myxococcota bacterium (assembly GCA_045106515.1). Classification (GTDB taxonomy): domain Bacteria; phylum Myxococcota_A; class UBA796; order UBA796; genus REDI01. The sequence continues at coordinate 10,540 of JBGCER010000273.1, read as the reverse complement.
CGGGCTCGCTCTGGATCGTCGGCTCGCTCACCCCACATCACGCCGCGCTGAAACTGGGCTTGGGCGACGAAGAGAGGCGATACATCCCGGTAGAGCAGCAGGGCCTCCCAGTAGGCGTAGTCCGCGTCCACATACTCACCGCGAGCGGAGTGCACGACGGCCAAGTTCATCCAGTTGGATGGGCTCGGGCGAGCGTCGACAGAATCCAGCCGAAGGTCGAGCAGGGCGTCTAGGTCTTGGGTGCGAGCGAGCTGCACCTTGTGCTCTACCTCTTCGGAGGGCGCCTCGGCGAGGGCCTCGTCGAAGCGATGCAAGGCTGCGAGTACGTCGGCGCGGGTTTGCCGGTCCGGCGCTTCGTTGAGTGCGTGGGCGAAGCCGGAATAGTGACCTGCAAACTGCGTTCTAGTGAGTCGTGCGCCGACGAGCACCGATGCGATGACCGGTTGCTCCGCGAGAGGTTCCAGACGGGAGATCTGGCGGTCGAGGTTGGACAGGGCCTGCGTGCCATCGGCCAGCGTGCGCTGGAACGCGATGGGAGGCAGATCCGCGGGCGTCCCGGAGCTCGCTGGAGGCGTGCAGCCTCCAGCGAGGGTCACCAGGACGGCGACCAGGAGGGCGCTACGGGGCTGCAAGGTACGGGAAGGAGCTGGAGTGGGGCTTGTCGTTCGCCGCGACGCCATCGTCGATGTCGGCGAAGCTGCCATTGACCAGGACCGAGTAGGACGTCTGGATGATGTCGTAGTCGGGGGTGCGGCCGCCACAGCCGCCTGCGCCGGGCTCGACCAGGCCCAAGACTTCGGCTTCGAGGCCGAGGTATTGCACACAGGTGCTGCCCATGCGGTCGGCGTGCACGTAGAGCTGATCGTCGTTGAGCACCGTGGCCAGGAAGGTGTAGCCATTGCCTCCGGTGTCATAGGCGAGCTGGTTGCCGCAGGTGACGTCGATGGCGTCGAGGATAGCCAGATTGGCGGCGATCTCTGCCGTGAACTTGGCATCGCCGAGAGCGGTCTCATTGTACTCGTCTCGAACGTCGCCCTTCACGCTAGCGTCGGCTTCGAAGGTCCCAACCAGGGCGCTGGAGATGGCGGGCCGGCCGGCCCGGTCGATCTGGTTGCTGCTGGTAGGCGACGGTGGGCTGTCGGCTCCACGGGGCTGTGGGCCGGTATCGGTGTCGGTGTCCGTATCGGTGTCGGTGTCCGTGTCGGTGTCCGTGTCGGACCCGGTATCGGTGTCGTCCGTGTCGTCATTGCAGGCCACGAGGCCCAGCGATCCGGCGATCATCAAGGTAGCGATGAGAGTGCGCATGTGTGTCTCCAAAGTGGGGCTTAAATCAGTTCTTGGCGTGAGTGGTGGCGTGCACGCCGAGGATCGGCCCGCCGGAGTTGACGAGAGACTTGTCGACCTGGACCACCAAGCCCAAGACGTTGGTGCCTGCGAAGGTGTCGGTGGCTGCACCGCCTCCGGTGAGCAGGCCGACCAGGGCGCCGGAGATCTCCGGGGTCACCGCTGGGCAGGTGCCATTGGGGGTGACGCCGGCGGCCACGACTGCACCGATAGCGTCGGTGAAACCGGTGAATTCCATAAAGAATGGGTCGTTCCGCTCGCCGGCGAAGACCTTGAGCTTGCCGTCGGCGCTGCTCAGGCCGGAGGTCGAAGAGGCGTCGCCCTCAAGGTAGGCGCCGTTGGGGCCCCAGCACTCGATCATGTTCTCATCGTAGAACTCGCACATGACCTTGGCTTCCGTGGCGGCCATGCCGTAGCCAGCGGAGCTGTTGACGGTGAACACATAGGTGATGGCGGTGCCGAAGCTCGCCGCCGAGTCGAGCGGGGCCACGGTGAGAGCCAAGTTGAGCTTGGAGGCGTCGGAACTCGTCCAAGCGAACAGGTCGGCGATGTCGGCCGTCGGCTCGGCGGCCGCTGTGGGTCCATCGATGTGATCGGCAGCCATGGCGGTGCCGGCAGCCAGCGCGAGAGCGCTGACCCAAAGGGTCTTCAGTTGCATGTGGGTCTCCTGGTTGATCGCCGCCGTGAGGCGGCCGCCGAGTGCGCATCACGCGCTGGCACCAGGGAGTACGTAGGCTGGGTCCCGACGGATCACCGAAGGGGCAATGTTCTTTAAAAAGCCGCTATCCGCCTCGTTTCTTTTCTTGCTCTGTCCGGCCCCGGCGGGTGCCTGCCGCGATTTCGAGAAGCTCCCTCAGGAGCGATCGGTATGAGCGGACCAAGGGCTCCGGCACTCGGCGGGGAACGTTGCAGCCCTCTTCGCCGTCGCGGTGCAAGCAGTCCCGGAACTGACACTGCACGTCGCGGACCGCCGGAAAGTGCAAGCGTAGATCTTGGGTGGTAAGGCCCGCTGGCGTGAAGCTTCTGATGCCGGGTGAATCCACGATCTCACCGCCCCCTGGCAGCTGGAACACCCGCGATGAGGTCGTCGTGTGGCGGCCCATGCCCCAGTATTCGGAGAGTGTGGCCGTCTCACCGATGTCGTCGTCGTCGAGATCGGGCAGCAGCTTCTGCACGAGCGAGGTCTTTCCCACGCCCGAGCGGCCCACCAGCGCCCACGCGCCACCCTGATCCCCCAACAGCTGGCGCAGCGCGTCCACCCCTTCGCCCGTAGCCGCGCTGGTTTTCACCACGAGGGTGCCGTGCTCTTGTCGGACGTTCAGGGCTGCTTGCGCGTCGTCGGGCAGGCCCAGATCGGCCTTGTTCACGCAGACGATGGAGTCTAGGCCGCCCTTCTCGGCGGCGACCCGGTACCGATCGAGCAATACGGGCGCCAGGGGCGGTGCCGCGCCGGTCTCGACGATGAGCACGCCCCGTAGATTGGCGGCCACCACCTGTTGACGCCCTTTGTGGTCGAGCCTGGCGAGGATGGTGCGTCGAGGTTCCACGCCCACGAGCTTTCCGCCGGTGCCCTCGGCCTCAACCCACAGCACCTCATCGCCGATGACGGCGCGTTGGCCCGAGAGAAAGCACACGCGGTCGCCCTCGCTGTCCCGAACCCGGACGCGTCGGCCGACCGTCTCGACGACCCGACCGGGACGCCCCCCTTTGTCGCGGCGGGGCGCGCTGTCCTTGGCATCGGAACGCTTGCGTCCCCTCGGTTTCGACCTTGGCATGGGCCGATGGCTATCCGGTTTGCTACGGTGTCGACATGCGACGCGACATCCTCGAGCTTGACGCCACCCTCTCCCGTACCATCAGTCGGCTCGACCTGAGCTTGCAAGATGTGGAGTCCCTACGCCTAGTTTTGGCGGGCGGGTCCGTGGTGGATTGGCGGAGGCTCGCCTATACGGATCTGGACGACGTCGACCGATACCTCACTCTCAACCGGCTCGATCTGTCAGACCCAGTGGATTGGGAGCGGCTTCGGTACGTCTTTAATGAAGCGGTCAGCTACCTGGAGCAGCAGCTCTACCTGCGCTTCCCACGAGACATCCGCAACCCCGACGATGTTCGGCAGATCTTTTTATGGGCCAGCGACACCTCCGGGTTTCGACGGCGCCAGGTGTTGTGCTGCGTCATCCTCAAGCTCATGCACGTCATTCATCACATGGAAGCCGCGGATCTTAAGTTCAAGGTGCCCATCGCAGAAGCTGAGATGTTCGACATTGCGGAGGGCGACATTCTGCGGCGCGCCCGGCGTATGCGAGAGTCAGGGCTCCCTGTGCTGTCCTTCTACGGCTCGCGGAAAGCTCGCAGCAGCGTGATCACCAAGCTGATCTCCAAGAACACCAACTTGGCCGCCACCATCTTCGACAAGCTGCGGTTCCGCATTGTGGTGGAGGACAAAGAGAGTCTCACGCCGGTCTTGGCGTACCTGGTTCAGAACTTCTTCCCGTTTAACTACGTGATCCCGGGAGAGAGCCACAACAACCTGCTCAACCCCGACGAGATCCTGACTCACCTCGCCGATGCGGCGGACCTTCAGGCGGCGGGGGCTGAACCCAGCCTCGACTCGGGCGGCAAGAACGAGTTCTCTGGATCCAGCTACCGGATGATCAACTTCATCGTAGATTATCCAGTCCTGTTGCCCGACCATTTGGTGCCGGGCTTCCGCTTCGAGCTCGGTCGGGTGGTGTTCTTGATGATCGAGTTCCAGATCGTCGATGAAGAGACGGCCCGGCTCAATGAAAGCGGCGAGAACGCCCATACGCTGTACAAGGCCCGGCAGTATGACGTGGTGGCGAAACGCCTGATTCACGGCTTGCAAGGCTTAGAGCGCGTGAAACGGTCCGGCGGGAATATGGGTGTTCGGGACCAGGATGAAGAAGCGACCGCCACGCTGAAACGACCGGATCTGAGCGGCCTGGACTTGTCCACGGTGATCGGCCGCGGCAAGGTGGCCGACGAGGTCGATGCGCTCGATGGACCCACCGAGGTTGTGCGTCGCAGCAGCCTGAACCTGCCCCCTGAAGACGAGTCGACGTAGGCATCGGGCGCCACTGGCGTTACCGGCGCGCCGATGTCCCCCGTCCTGACCCGAACCTTGGCCCTTCTGGGCGGCTTCTTGGCAGCCGCCTGTGTCTTGGTGGTGCGCGCATGGCCGACCTGGGGCACGGTCGTCGATGATGCCTACATCTCGGCCCGGTACGGCGAGCACATGGCCGCTGGCTATGGCTTGGTCTACAACGCCGGTGAGCCGCCCATCGAGGGCTATACCAACCTGGTTTGGACGGCGGGTCTGGCGGTCGTGCGCTGGATGAACCTGCCCATGCACGAGTCCATGGAGGCCTTGGGCCTGGCGTGGGCGGTGGCGGGCCTGCTGGGCTTGGTGCTGCTCACCGACGCGGTGCTGCAACACCCAAAGACCCCGTGGCTGGCGGCGATTCCGGCGCTCTTACTGGCCTCGACCCCCCACTATGCGGTGATCGCGACGAATGGCTTGGAGACGAGCCAGTTCATCGCCTGCGTCATGTGGGCGATCTGGGCCGTGTGGGTTGCGCGGGGTCGGTGGCGGTGGCTCGCGGGTCTGGCGTTGGGAGGCCTGGCATGGGTGCGCCCTGAGGGCGTCTTGGTCGCAGGCGGCGTTGTGTTGATCGATCTGGTGGACCGGCGTCAGCGGTTGACCCAGGCCCACACGTGGGCCCTATTGGCGTGCGTGGTTGCGCTCTTCCTGCCTCTCGAAGGCTTCCGCTACGCCACCTATGGCGACTGGATGCCCAATACGGGTGCCGCCAAGGCGAACCTGTCCTGGTGGGGGGCGCTCAAGCTGAACGCCAAGTACGTAGGCGGAGATCCCGAAGTTTGGATCGGGGCACTCGTGGTGGGGCTCACCGGCACCTTCGGATCTCGGTGGAGCTGGCGGAAGGTTCTGCTGGCCTGTCTGGTTGGCGGGCTGACCCTCATCGCCTCTCGGGTCTACCTATGGATGCCCGGCGGCAGACTATTGGTCTTGCCCCTTGCATTTTCGCTAACTCTTGCGGTCTTGCCGCTGCGGGGATTGTTGGGCCGCAAGACGCCTAGGCGGGCGCTCCGCGCGTTGTGGGCGGTCGTTCTGTGTGCGGTGGGCGCCTACTTGGTTGTGGGGCCCAGCACGGCCTTTCAGCGCGCCCGAGACGCGAAACACTCGGTGGTCAAGCCGAACCCCGCCTTGGCGGCGGGTCTGCACCTCAAAGAGCACCTGCCGCCCGGCTCGTGGCTCGCCACCCGCGATGCGGGCCTGTTGGCCTGGAGCGTGGGCACCGACATCCGGGTCGCCGAGCTTCACCCGCGCTCGCTGACCCAGCCCCACCCGGACGGGGCGGACAATGACTGGAAGGCGCTGCTGCCCTCGCCCCCCGCGGCGGTCGCGTTCACGGTGAACAGCTCGAAGAGCAAGCCGTTCTACTACTCGCTCGAACGCAGGATCTGGCGCCATTTTGGTACCGACTACCATTACCTGGGTCGGGTGGAGCAGCACTACCGCCGTCACTACGACATCTACGTGCGGGCCGACGTGGATGTGCCGCCACTGGACCCGTCTGTGGTGACCAACTTCGCGGGCACCATCAGCCGTTCGACCATCAAGAAGGCGGACGCTCCCTGAAACAGGTCCCGGACTCCTCACCAGCCCGGTGAAGGAAACGCGTCGCGTACGGGTCAATGAAGGCCCACGGGCGGCGAGGAGTCGGGTCCTTGCGTCTGTACTAGGTGTCGGACCCGAAACTCAAAAACATGACTCAACCGCCGGTTGAATTGTGCGAAGCGCCGCGAACGGCGTCGCTGATCCGCTCTGCAGCGGCATCGATGGTGAGAGGTGCGATGGCGGCGGGTCGGGAGAGCGGGTCGATGAGCGCCCCTTCGTCCACGGTAAAGAGGCCATCGAGGCTCTGGGGCTTGCCATCGACCAGAAAGACCAAGACCTCGGCGCCGGTGGCCCAGACCGGCACGCCGGTGGCCTGAACCTGCGTGCCGTCGATCCAGCCTCCGGGAAGGGTAATGGCCAGGCTGCGCTCCACTTGGCCCTTGAGGGTGTGCGTGGGGCGGACGGTGTAGGTCGTGCGCACTTCATAGCCGCGCTCGACCGTACGCGTCGCCACGACGGTGCCTCTGACGACGTCGGTGGCGCGGTCGGTGAGCGCTTCCATGGATGCGGGCTCTTGGGTGCGAGCCGCTAGCGCAGGGGTTGCGACGAGGAGTAGTGCGAGCGGTCGCATCATGTGCGCCTCCGACGAACGGCCAAGATGAGTGGCGCAAAGAGTGCCAAAAAGGCAGGCTCTGGAGCAGAACTGCAGCTGGACGTGCCGGCGTTGGGACCGGGGTACAGGTAGCGAGCTCCTTCCTGGTCACTGCTGTGCAGGTCTCGCTTTCGCACCTCTCCGCGCTTGGCGGTGGCGGCCATGGTGGCCTCGCCATGGCGCGGGTCGTGTGCCAACCCAAGGCTGTGGCCGACCTCGTGCGTGAGCGCGTTCTGAACGTCCATGCTCTGGCGGTGACCGTCCGTGCCCCAGTCGGGATCCTTGGCGTTGATCGCGATCCGGAACTTGAGGATCTCACCCGACTCTGCGGCCCAGGTGGATGTGATCGCCAGCACGTCTTCGTCCCAGGACCACTCGGGTTGCCAGTACACGACGTTGACCTCGGACTCGGGCACGCCGCCGTCGTCCTCGATGAACCGAACGCGGGCGTTGGGCACGGCGTTCCAGCTCTCGAAAGAGGCCCTCACGGCCTCCAGCACGGCATCTTCGCTGAGGTATTCGGGCCGTTCGCTATCGTCGTATCGCCAGTGCACGGGCATCTCTTCCCAGCTGCGCTCCACACCGGTTTCGGTGGTGGTGGGCTGAAAAGCGAGGGCTTGGATCAGAAGCAGGGCGGTGAGCATGGCGCGACCGGGAGCGAGGGGTGGTCCGGGGAACGGATCGACGGCGCCATCTCCTGAGGCCGTCGGGTAGCATTCGCGTCTGCAACGGAGCTTCGTGCCTGCGCTCTCCCCGAACGTCTATGGTCTCGCGTGGCTGGCCTTGGTTTTAGGGCAGCTTATCCTTGCGCTTTGGGCCACTCCGTTCGTGGGGGGGCCGGAGGCCCGCATCGCTTTGGGGGTCGCGGGAACTGCGGTTGTGGCGCTGCAGGTGGCCAACATCGTGCCGACGCTCGGTCGGCTGAAGGCCCTGGCGCGGCCCGCAGAGCACGCGCTGCTTGTGGCTGTGCCGCTGGTGAGCATCGGCCTTGCGGTCAGCCTGTTACGAGCCCGTCCGACGGAGATGGACCTGGCCATGTCGAAACAAGAGCAAAGCAAGCGCACTTCGGCCTTTGGAGCTGTGGGCAAGGGATTTCGAGCCCTCATGGGGGCTCCGGCGGTGACGTTGGGGGCCTTGGCGCTGCCGGGTCTGTACTTCGCCACCGCAGAGGGCCTGGTGATTCCATGGTTTCGTACCGTGGTGGCCGAGACCCAGCCGGCCCATTTGATGACCGGAGCTCCAGGCGCCGTCGGCGGCACCCACATCGTGGTTTTTCAGGCCATGCTCGTGCTGTTTGGCGTGGTGGGCTTGTGGACCCTATTGCAGCTGTTCAAGCGTAAAACAGCCACTCGGGTGAGCTGGATGCCGAGCCTCTTGGCCCTGCCTCTGGCTCTGTGTGCGGTGGGTGCCTGGCCCTACATGGCCCAGAACTTTGGCGCGACCGCGGCTCCGGGCCTGTTTGCGGCCGGCTTAGTCATGGTGTGGACCGTGTTTGGAAGTGGTATTTTGAATACGATTTTCGTGGCACTGGGGTACGACCTTCGCACCCATGGCAGCGTGGACGTGAGCCGAGCGATGGGCTTTTGGCGGGAGCGGTGGCTACACGGCCTGGCCGTGCATGGCGCCATGATGACCCTCATCTTCATTGGCATTCAGGCCCTGTTCATACCCGGCTGGTTCTACGCGCTCCTGACGGCGTTCGCGGTGCCCGTCGCCATGCTGAACCCCAAGGCTCCGCCTTTCCGGCGGGCTCGGAAACTCGCAAAGGGCTCGTGGATCGCCATCTTCTTGGTGCTCGCAATCGGGGGGATCTGCGCCGCGGCCTTCGATCTGCTCTCCATCGCTGCCGTGGACTACATCCAAGTGGCTCGAACCGGCGTCTCTTCCTTTGCCAATGAAGGGGAGTCGTCCTCGCTGGGAACGGTCATCGGCGGTTGGGCGACCCTGCGGGCCATGCCTGCGGCCTTCCCTGTGTCTCCGCTGGCTGCGGGCATTGGTGGGGTGCTCTCGGCCATCGTGCCCGGCGCTGTGAGCGCCGGCTTGGTTTGGATGTACGGTGAGAGGTTGGAAGAAGCGGTTGCCAAGAACGCCGCGAAAGTCTCCCAAAAAGCGTGAAAAACGGCTATTTACGCCGATAGACCACGGTCCAGCTCGTGCCCTCCACGACCCATTCCCATGGCCAGATCTGGCCTGTTGGCTCGTAGTGTGCGTTGAACCTTGGGTCGCTGAATAGGGCCGTCTCGCCGACCCAGTAGTCGGCCGATGTCAGAGCGCCGTTCGCCGCGGGGGCCGTTCGGGTGTGGAGCACCACCCACTCGGGCGATTGGTCGAACACGTGGTCGACATCGTACTTTGCGTGCATCCCACCGGCGGCGCTGGTGGCGATGTGGCGGTCGAGCAGGCCCGTCATGTCCAAGAAACGCTGCTCGGGTGCGGCCCATGGCAGTGCCCCAGCGTGGTTGACCGCCACCAGGTCTCCGGGGTTCGCCTGCGCGGCGATCCACGTACCGGCCGACGCCTCCGCGAGCGTCATCTCGCCCTCTTGCCAGGTGTGAGGGTCCATGGGTTGCGCCATGAGAATACCCATCCATCCCCCCGGTGGAATGAGCCATGGAAATAGTGCTATCGGTAATAGCCACGCCAAGAATCGTTACGGGCCCCCGTTGGACGCGCCCCACACCGCGAGCACGACCACCAGCGGCAGCACGGGCACCAAGAGCCGACCAAACCACATCCAGTCGCCACCGCCCACAATGATGATGGCGAGCTGGCCGGCGGCGAGTGCGGCCAGTGTCGCTGCGGCCGTTGACGTGAGGCGTTCGCGGCCGATCCACACCAAGAGGGCGAGGACCGCCAAGGCGGGGGTGAGGGTGCTCGCGTAGGTCAGGCCCCGGATCGCCTGTTCCAACGGCGCGCCTGCGGCCTTGGCGTAGAAGGTGTTGGGCAGCACGTCGCCATAGATGATCAGGCGCAGGCCGAGCCAGATGGCCGTGGGCATGACCGCCGTCAACGTGGCCTTCCACGAGGGCCATTTGCGGGTGCGCAGGGCGACGATGATCCACACACCCAGCACCATGGCGGGCCCTTCCGGGCGAACCAGTCCCAGCAGGGCTGTAGGCACGCCCCATCGCCCGCGGCCCGAGGCCAGACCCCAGGCGGTCCACACTAGGATTGCCGCGGCGAGTGGGGTTTCGAGGCCAGCAAATGCCCAAAACGTGAGGGGCCGGAGCAGGGCCAGCATCACCCACGCCACACCCACGCTGGTCCGCGTGCCTCCGAGGGTGCGGACCAGCGCCCAGACCCCCGCAAAGAGGGCGACCACAGACGCGCCGCCCAAGACCTTGGCCGCCAGCGGCGTCGTCAGGCCGATGGCGTGCAGGCCCGTGAGTAAGAAGAGCCACAGCGGCGAGGAATAGCCTTCCAGCGGCGCCACTCCATCGGTCCACCCCCACAGGCCCCGGGCCAGTCGCTCGGCGTGGCGGAAGAAGATGAAGCCATCGTCGCCTTGATGAGGCCAGTGGTGTGCCGCAGTGAGCGCCACGAGCACGCCGGCCACGACCACCAGAATGGAGCCGAGCAGAGGGGTCGAAGCGGTGCGGTCCGGCGTGGCGGGTGAGGGCATCGGTGGACCTTAGCGCACCCTCGCATCGCGTTGCCCGCCCTCGACGATAGAGGCGCAGGCCAGTAGGGCTACCCGCTGACCATCCCGGACCGTCTCGATGAGCCTGCTGCACGCCCATGCCGAACGCCTGCTGACCGATGGCACGCCGTGGGCGGGGCTGGGCGGCGATGCGCTCGCCTACGTTCTGGCGGGCCTCGATGATGAGGGTCGGTGGCTGGTGGTGGTGGACGAGCCGGACTTGGCGATCAAGCTCATCCGG
>JBGCER010000272.1:0-8059 GCA_045106515.1 Myxococcota bacterium | reverse complement strand
GCTGCCGCCATCGGGTTGGCGATCTGGGGGGCCTCCATCGCAGATGCGGTGCAGCATGTGCGACGCAGCGAGCGCCATCGGCCTCGTACGGGAGCGGCGATCGGCTGGTCGACGGGATTCGTGGATGACGACCGAGTCTTCACCGGAGCCATGATCGAGTTCACCCCGGTCGAGAATCTATCCCTGGGACTCGATCGCACGGGCTACACGCGCCACTCCGGCGGCGGGTGGGATGTGAACCTTGGGAGCCGGTTGCTGTTCGCCATCGAAGGAGAGCGCTTTCGGCCTGGTGTTTTCGTCAGCTATGGGCTTCGACTGGGTCGGGATGGAACGGACTCTCCCCAAGACACGGTTCCGAGCACCGCGCCTCCGCTGGAGCTTAGTGGCGTGATTGGCGCCGGCGTATTGCTCCGGTACCACACCACAACTCGCTACTTTATGGACCTCGACGTGCGCCTAGAGCGCGACGGCACGGATGTGGTGGGGGTTGTCGGTATCGGGATGGGCGTCTTGGTCGGGAAAAACAAGACGCCACCACCCAAACGTTTGCGTGGACAACGTAGGGAGAAGAACGCTTCTGACGAAGGTGGGCGGAAAGACACTCAGTAGCCAGCATAGGGGATCCGATGAGGCGGACTCCGGAGGTCCCCCTTGGCCGAGCCGCTTTCGCCGATTCGAAGATTCCAGCTCCTTCACCTCGTGTCCGTCGTGGCGCTCGCCGCCTTGGCGCTACTGACCTTTGGGTTGTTGGGCTATTTCGTCTCCGGACTGCTCGCCGATCCGGCGGAAGTCAACTTGGCAGGACGCCAACGGATGCATGCCGAGCAGGTGAGCCTGCAGGCTGCGATGATCCTGGCTCGACCCGAGGACAAGGTCGGCTTCGGCCGTCGTTTGTCCTCCGCGCTCGACACCATGGAGCATGAGCATGATGCCCTCATCAACGGCGATGCCGCTTTGGGGGTACACGGGCTCTATAATTTAGAGCTTAGAAAACACTATCTCAGCGCCCCGTTTGACATGGATGCGCGAGTCAAAGAGTTCGTCATCCTGGGCCGGGACTTAGTCTCGGCTGTGGAAGAGGGGCGTCCTGTGGAGGCCAAGGTCGCGGCCATCTTGAACGCTGAGTCGGTCCTGGTGCCGCGGCTGAATGATGCGGTGAACGCTCATTTACGAGTCGCAGAGAGCAACTTGGCTTGGGTCCAGTGGGTGATCGCTGCCTTGTTCCTACTGACCGTGGGCACGCTGGGGCTGGTCTGGTTCGCCGTGCTTCGTCCCGCTGTGAGCTTCATGCGCAAAGAGCATTACCGGATGACGAAGGCGGAAGGGCATCAGCGAGAAGAGGCCTCGCTTCAGGCCTTTGGCCGTGAGCTATCGAGCGCTCTTGAGATGGTGGACGATGAGGCGGATCTCTTGAAGGTGGTGGCCCTGGCCTCCACCCACTTGGGAGAGGACGCGCCCACTGAAGTGCTGCTCGCCGACTCCAGCCAGTCCCATGTTCGGCAGGGCATGGTTCACCCGACGGCCGGCGCGCCGGGGTGCGGCGTCGAGACGCCATGGCAGTGCGTGGCGATCCGCCGTGGCCGAACCGCCACGTTCGAGTCCAATGCAGCGCTGGACGCCTGCCCCCGGCTGCGGGAGCGCGGGGAGCGTTGTTCAGCAGTGTGCATGCCGCTCACCTTCATGGGCGAGACCATGGGGGTGGTCCATACCACGCGGCCAGAAGGGCAGTTACCGACTGCAGATGTGCTGAATCGAATGGAGCGTCTCGCCGCGGTTTCCGCAGCCCGACTGTCGGCCATTCGAAGCTTCGACCAAGTGCAGCAGCAGGCCGCCACGGACCCCCTCACGGGCCTGCTGAACCGGCGAGCGCTAGAGGAGCAGGTGCGGCAGCTGCAGGGCCAGGGACACTCGATGGCGGTGGCCATCGCGGACTTGGACCACTTCAAGCGCCTCAATGACACCTATGGTCACGACGCCGGTGACCGCGCGCTGGTGACCTTCGCCAAGTCGGTTCAAGACGCTGTCCGACCCGCAGACGTCGTCGCCCGATTTGGTGGAGAGGAGTTCATCATCGTGTTCCGCAACGCCAACGCGGCCCAGGCAGCCAAGGTGCTCGACCGGGTCCGTGGGCATCTGGCCAAGGTCGTGGCCGGCGCCGACACCCCCACCTTTACCGCCAGCTACGGGGTCAGCGATGATCGCCTGGGTCCGGATTTGGGCCTGCTCATCCAGGTTGCGGACACGGCTCTGCTGCGCGCCAAGGAGCTCGGGCGTGACTGTGTGGTGGTGGCCGACATGGGTGAGCCCGACGCCATTCCCGAGGAACACGCGGCATGAGGTTCTGACGTGGGGGGTCTTGGTGTCAGTACATGGCACCTAGGAGGCTCTATGTGGATGTTGCTCGCGCTGGCTGCGGCGCCCGTGCCCGCCCTCGCCAATGAGGCGTGCGTCGACGAAGAAGAGGTCGATTGCGAAGAAGAGCGCGAAGAGCTGGAGGTGCGCGCCGGCGTGCAAGGCATGTGGGGCGATGAGGGGCCGGCGACGGCAGTTCGTGTGCAGCTCATGGCGCCGAACGACACCTTCTTACAGGTGGATGGCCGATTTTCGCCGTCCGGTCGGGCGCTGGGGCGTGTGGCGGCCGGGGTGGACGTGCTCGGTGGAGGCCGGGCTCACTTAGACCTGGGGCTCTTTGTCGGCACCGCTGGTCAATGGGTCGAGCCTCGCTCCGCGGTCTTGCCCCAGGCGGGAGGCCTCGTCGGGGTGGGGTACGAGGCCGATCGATTGGGCCTAGGCTGGCAGTGGCGCGCGGGTTGGGGCGGCGGCACCCTCGATGAGTTGCTCACCGAGAACGAGCTCACGCTCAGCTGGAGGGTCCACAATGACTGGCGGTTGACCGCGGCTTACCTGCGGCTCAACCCCGGAAAAGAGCAGGTTGAAAATGCTCTTGCGATGGGCGTTAGCTACCAGTTTTAGTCAGAAATGCGCCCAATCGCATTCGGTCCAGCACCATGGAGACCGCCGCCTCACAGGCCGGTAGGTCCGTGCGCAGCACATCGTCGATTCGGATCTCGACGCGCTCTGCAAGGGCGTCGCTCTGGAGCGAAGAGGCGAGCTGGGCGTGGCTGTGCTGGCCATCGAGATGCTGGAGCACCGCCCGGTCGGTGTGCTTGAGCAAGTAGCGTTCATGGCGCAGGTTCACGGCCCCGCTGTCGCCCCGTGCGGCTTGGAGTCTGGCGAGCGGCGAAGCGGCGGGGTGATCGCAGACGACGGTGTGGATGTCAGGGAGGCGACTCCACGCCTCCACCACCCCGTGGCAAAACAGATGCAGAGCGGCCTTGCCGATCGCGGCCTTGGAGACGGACTCGCTGTGGAGCTCGTCGAGGACGTCTTCGAAGAGCATGGCCTGGGGGGCGCGTCCACAGAGCAGCCCGATCAGGCCGGCTGTCGCCGCATCCTCGGCCCTGACGTGGGTATCGCCGGGCCCGCGCCACCGGCCGGGCTCGTTGGGGTCCGCGGTATACGAGCAGCTAAGCAGCAGACCTTGGAGTCTACGCCAGTGAAGTTCCAGATCCAAGGTCGCTTCTCGGTGGGTCCATAGGCTTCGTCGGAACATCCGATGGGTGACCAAGTCCTGAGCCTGCTCGCGGCCGACGGGTCCAGAAAACTCGGAATCGATCCAGGCTTCGGTGGCCTCTGGGATGGCGTTGAAGTGCGAGGAAAAGAGCGCATCGCCCACGTAAGAGAGCCCTTGCTCCGTGGCGGCTGCGTGTAGGTCTTTGAACCAAAAGGGCTCGTTAATCTCGGCTAGGTACTCATAGAGCAAGTAGGCATCGCTCCGACCGCTCAGGTCGAGCACGTCTTCGAGGAGCGAGACGATGGACCCCGAGGGCCGGCTGGACAGCGTGGTGCGCAAGTGCTCCAAGGTCTGTCGCGCCGCAGCCACCCGCTCCGCCGCGGTTCCGGACTCGGGGAGCGTCTGCAGGAGGATCTCGCGCAGTGCGCCGCGGCTCACCCAGCCGGGCTTCATATTTGCGCTGACATAGGCCACCCCGTTGGGGGCCAGGTGAGCGCGGCAGATCTGCCAGATGCGTTGGCGCACCGGTTCGGGTATCCACGAATAGACACCGTGACAGGTGATGATGTCGAAACGGCCCAGGTCGGTCGGAAGGTCGAGCAGGTCCGCGGCGAGGAGCGTCACATTGTCCAGGCCAAGGGTGTCGATGGTGGCCTGGCCAGCGTCGATTTGCGCAGGGGAAAGGTCAATTCCCACGTAGGCGCCGTCCGGGTCGTGGGCCGCCAGAGCGATGAGGTGCCCGCCGAGGCCGCAGCCCAGGTCCAGTACTCGCTGAGGCCTTCGCGTTGGCGGGAGCCCGAGGATCTGCCCGATGGCTCGTAAGCGCGCGGGATGCGCGAGCACGAAGGGGTAGTCGTCGTAGAGCACATCTTCGTAGGCGCGCATGGGAGTCCAGATGTCCAGGAGACGTGAATCCGTGCTATCGTCCCGCCGGTATCGTTTTTCGCGCGAGGTTGATGTGCGTGTTTTGTCTCTGGGCGCAATGGTGATGTTATTGGGCGTGGCTTCCGGCTGTCGGGAAGCGGCGTTGACCGTTCGAAACTCGGCCCCGTCGGTCACGATGACGTGGCCGCTGGACGGCGCGGAGTTCCCCGAAAACGAAGCCATCTTCTTCGAAGGCGAAGTGGGGGATGATGGCGGCCTGGATGGGCTCGACGTCCAGTGGCTAGACAGCGTGTCTGGCCCCATGGCCGACGACGTCGAAATCGAAGACGATGGCAAAGTCCTCCTGGTCACCTCGACCCTGGACCGCGGACAGCACACCATCGTCCTGCGCGCCGTCGACGAAGGCGCCGAGAGCGATGAACACGCCATCACCATCAACATCATCCCGGTGCCCGAACGCCCGTCCATCGACATTGAGCACCCGGACACCCTCGGCAATGAAAAGGGCTTGGAAGGCACGCCCTTCATCTTTGCCGCATCGGTCAACGACTACCAAGATCCCCCCGAGGACTTGGTCGTCGAGCTGGTCGCCAGCCCCTATGGCCTGGTCTGCACCATGTCCCCAGATGGCGCGGGAAATGCCCAGTGTCCCGCAAATCTGCCCCTCGGCGAGTACCAGCTCACGTTCACCGTGACCGACTCCGATGACAACGAGGCGGTGGCCAACGCCCCATTCTCGGTCGTCACGCGCAACGACTTCGACATGGACGGAGATGGGTTCTCGCCCAATGGCGGAGACTGCAATGACTCCAATGACACGGTCTACCCCGGCGCCCCAGAGATCTGCGACGGTCTGGACAACGACTGCAATGAGCGCACGGCCATCGACGTCGGCACCGACTGCTACGACGATGATGGCGACTCCTACTGCGAAGTGCCCCCGTGTGTGAACTCCCGTCAGACCCTGGCGGACTGCGACGACACCAACCCGGCTCGTTTTCCCGACCCCTCGGCGAAAGAGATCGTCAACAACCTCGATGACAACTGCAATGGCATCATCGACGAAACCACGATCGTCTACGACGATGACGGCGATGGCTACTGCGAGACGCCTCCATGCATCAACGTCACCAATACGGCATCGGACTGCGACGACGCCAATGGCGAAGTGAATCCTGGGGAAAAAGAGATTTGCTCCGATGGTTTGGACAATGACTGCAATGGCAGCGAAAACGACAAAGACGCCATCGGCTGCAAGAACTTCTACTACGATGGCGACGGCGATACCTACGGCGTCTCCGGCGCTCAAGAGTGCTATTGTGACGCTGGAAAGTACCCATACACCGGCCTGAACACCAGCGACTGCTACGACACCAACGCCGACGCCCGTCCGGGCCAGTCCCGGTTCTTCGGCACCGACCGCGGCGATGGCAAGTACGACTATGACTGCAACTCCAGCGAAGAGCGGCAGTACAAGGGCCGCTTCTCGGGCTGCCGGTGGTCGTTCGCTCCGTTCTCGTGCGGCATCCAGGGCAAGGGCTGGAAGTCTACTGAGCCCCGGTGCGGTGTGGGGGGTACCTACATCGATGACTGCGATGGCACCTACGACGTCGTATGCATCTTGCTCTGCGCGAATAGCGATCCCAGCAAGTGCACCGCATGCTGGGACTGCGAAGCCGATGAGAGCACCGAGACCCAGGGCTGTCGCTAGGCCCCTACGTCGACAGGCCGCCGTCGACGACGAAGACCTGGCCGGTGACGTAGCTCGCTTGGGGTCCGGCCAAGAAACGGACCACAGGTGCGACCTCGTCGGGCTGACCCAGCCGCTTGAGCGGGATGGCGGCGGCGGCGGCTTCGAGGATCTTCGGGTTCATCTCTCCGGTCATCTCGGTCTCGATGAACCCTGGGGCGACGGCGTTAACCCTGATCTTTCGCTTGCCCATCTCTTTGGCCAGCGACCGGGTCAGCGCCACCACCGCGGCCTTTGAGGCGCTGTAGTTCACCTGGCCTGCGTTGCCGCGAAGGGCGGATACGCTGACGATATTGATGATGCTGCCGGAGCGAGCCCGCGTCATGTCCGGCAGGACCGCGCGGCTCATTCGGAAGGCGCCGCCCGCATTGGTGGCGATGACGCTGTCCCATTGTTCGTCGCTCATACGCAGCATCAGGCCATCGTCGGTGATCCCTGCGTTGTTGACCAAGATGTCGATGGCGCCCGCCCAGTCTCGGGCGGCCTGAGCCAGGGCGTTCGCCCCATCGGTGGTGCTCACGTCCGCTTGCACGGCGATCGCGTCCGAGAGCTCGCTTACAAGGGCCTCAGCGGCAGCGGAGGAGCTGCGGTAGTTCACCACCACCTTGGCTCCGGCCGCGGACAGCGCTCGACAGATGGCGGCGCCGATACCGCGGGCGCCTCCGGTCACGATGGCGACTCGACCTTGCAACTCCATAGGATCCTCCGGTCGGGCCACGGTAGCGCTCGATTGTGTGGGGGACAAGCTCTGCGGGGGAGGGTAGGGGGCGTCATCGGAGGACGCATGTCAGAAGAAGAGACCGAAGCCGAGACCCCAACGGTCGAAGAAGCCGAGAGCGCGCCTAAGGGTCGGGATCAGGTGCCCACCCACTTGCCGCCGCAGCTTCGCGAGCTGTTCACGAAGCACGAAGGCAGCATTGCCGCTCGGCCTGGGTTCCGGAACCCATCCAATAAGAACGCCAAGGCCCAGAAGAAGCGCAAGAAGAAGAAGTAGGCCTAGAGCTGCGTTCGGCCCTCGGGCATTACGACGAGCGCCCGATTGTTGAGCGCGATCATGGGCGCGTTGACGTTGGCCACGTAGGGTTCGGCGGTTCCTCGGAACCCGCCGACAACGATGGGCTGACCGGGTGTGAGGTTCGCGCCCTTCGCCATGTACCGAGCCAATGAGTACAAGACCTCATCGGCCTCGAGCGCCTGAGGCAGCGTCAGGTTCGGCAACACCAGGTCCGGGCGCGCGAATTTGCGCAGGCCTCTGCTGTGCCGCACCCGTGCAAAGGTGGGGTGGTTCGACGGTAGAAGCGCGGTGGAGACTTCGTTTCGGATCTCCATTTCTCCGTCAGGAGCCGTGTCGCGCAGACGTTCCAGGGTCCACCACCGCTGGGCGTGCAGGTCCAGAACTCCGTGGACGGTTGTGGCATCGCAGATGGCCCGCACCAAGCCCCATCCGACGCGCAGATGGTTGCAATCCTTCGGATCTGGCAGTTTCAAACGGAGTAAGATTTGATGCTCGACCCGTTTGATCACATCGATGTTCAAGCCCTCATCCTTGGCGAGGGACAGTAGCGAATCGTCCTTGAGCTCGGTGAAGAGTAGGGGAGAGTCGGTCCGGGTGTAGTGATCGAGGCGGAAGGGGAAACGGGCGGTGTCATCGGGCACGCCATGGCGGGACACGCTCGCCGATAGCCCGTCTAGACCCAAGCTTGTGTAGACCACGATCGCCACATCGGCGAGCTTGTTGGAGGTCTGGAAGTGGGGGCGGGTCCAAGTGGGCATGCAGGCTCGGCGTAGGCGTTGGGTGAGTGTCTCGCATCTGTCTGGAGCCCGAATCCCGTCGCGTCATTGGCCGGTGG
>JBGCER010000271.1:0-11580 GCA_045106515.1 Myxococcota bacterium | reverse complement strand
CCAGGTCCGGCCCCCGTCCACTCCGCAATACCCAAGGGTCGCTGGTATTCCTCTGCCCACATTTCGCGATCAAGGCGGGCGCGCTCCAACGCCGCCGCCCCCTGCACATCGCCCTCCAGCTGCGGCGGCGCAGGCACGTCGCCGTGCATCAGCGCGATGGATCCCGAGGGCTCCTCGGTGGCCATCGTCAGTGTCGTGCCGCTGAGTCCGGCCCAGTTGAGGATGTCTAGATCAGGGGTCATGCCCTCGGGCAGCGAGCATCGAACAAAGCCCTCGCCAGAGTGGGCAATGGCGGCCAGCATCGCCTCTTCATGAGGGGTGCGGGGCGCCAATTTGGCGGGCGCGGCCCTAAGCGTATCGGGTGCATGGGGCGCGGAGATCCGGCGCGATCGCTGCAAGCGGGACGGCCCCTCTGGGGTGGCCCCAGCGAGTCTCGCTCCCGCGGATTCCGCCTGGGGCGCCGATGAAGGAAACAGAAGGAGAAGCGGCAATATAGCTCCAACCATAGCCGCCGACAGCGCCAAAGCTCGGCGCCGACCCGTGCTCAATGGGTTCATCCGAACCTCCCACCCAACGTGGGACCGCGGGGGTCGATTGCGGTTCCCAAACGCTGTCGCTCCCGTGACGCTGTGTGACGAGCGGCGCGGGTCGCGCCGAACCCTATGGAGCCCCCTTCAAAATCCATACGGAGCCCCCCATGCTCGCCCGCTCGTCCTTTTTGGCCGTCGTCGCCTTTGCCACCGTCCCGGCCCTCGCCACTGGCGTTCAAGACCAGGACTGGGACTCCGACGACTCTGGAATCCACCCCACCGATGATCTGGACCTGCCGGACCTGCTGTGGGTCGAAGAGGCGCTGCCCCCCGTCTCGCAGATCGTCAATGGGGAGACCACCAGCGCCTACCCCTCGGTCGTCGCGTTGGGCATTCAGACCCAAGGCGGGTTCGGTGCCTTTTGCTCAGGCACGCTCATCACCGACACCTGGGTGCTGACCGCCGCCCACTGCGTCGACGCGCTCCGCGACTACGAGCGTCAGGGTGCGACGGGCGTGGTGATCTTCGGTGCCAACCTCAACACCGGCGACATCGACCACCACAGCCCCATCCTCACCGCCACCAACCACCCTGGGTGGACCGGCAACCTAAACGATGGCGCCGACATCGCCGTCATCGAGTTTGCCACCACCGCCCCCGGTGTGGAGCCCATGCCGCTACTCCAGTGTGACTCTACCCTTCGAAAGCCGGAAGTGCTGGACTACGTGGGCTTCGGCATCACCGGCGATGGACGGCAAGACGCCGGGGCGAAACGGACGGCCGACATCGCATTCGACGAGGTCCGAGGGGACTACCTGATCAGCTACGATCCGAGGAAGAACCTGTGCAGTGGGGACTCCGGAGGCGCAGCACTGCGCCGTGTGGGGCCCAGGCATGCGCTGGCGGGGGTCAACTCATTCGTGTTCGACGCCGTCGGTGATGGGTCAAGCTGCTTCACAGGCGGTAGCGGCGCCACCCGAGTCGCCACCTTCTTGCCGTGGATTCAAGCCGAGACCGACTGGACCGCCGAGGGGCCGGACGACGACTGCGGCGGCCCCGACGACGATCCGCAGACCGGCGGTCCCGAAGAAGGGCCCGAGTTCGAGCCAGAGACTGAGCCGGAGACCGAACCCGAAACGGAGCCCGAGACCGAGCCCGGACCCGAAACCGAGGGTGGACAGGAGGAAGGCGCCCCGTCCGAAGAGGGCGAGTCGGGAGAGCCGTCCGTTCCAGGTGGAGAACCCTTCGGCTGCGGCTGCAACACCACGAGCGCACCTGGAACCTTGGGCGTACTCGGCGGTTTGGCCCTCTTGGGTCTGGTGCGCCGCCGCCGAACGGTCGTGTGAGGCACACCCGCTGCGAACCCCCACCGTGAGCGATCGCCGGATCGGATAGCACTTGGGGGGCGGAGGTCGGAATGTGGTTGTGGTTGGCGAGTCTTGCGTGGGCAGCCACCCCAGCCGAGCAGGCCTGGGACACCCTGGTCCGAGGAGATGCCAAGGCCGCATACCAGATGACCAAGACGCGCTACCGCCAGGACCCGGCGGTGGCGTGGGTGCACATCGAGATCGAAAAACGACTCTTTGATCCTCGTCAAGCGGCAGCCACCTGCACCGAACTTATGCCCACCCTTCGTGGGCCGTGGTCGGGGATCCCCATCCTGGCCAAGCAGTGCGGTTGGGCCTTCGTGAGGGCGCGCACGGCTCCGAGTCTCGCGAACGGGTGCTTCGACCTGGCGCTCGCGGCGGATGAGTGGGACTCCGAAGCTCAGGCCGGCCGCAACGAGGCCCAGAACATGGAGCCCCGTCGTCGCAAACAGTGGGCTCCCCCGCCCCCGAGCGGCCAAATGCGGGCACGGCGGAAGAGAGACTTCATCTACCTAGCCAAGTACCTGCGCCCCGAGGACGGCCAGGCCACCGTGTCCGGCAGCTACACCACCCTCCCCACCGCAAAGGCCGCCGAGCTGCGTGAAGCCGTGCGGCTGGACCTCTTCCTGCGACCCCACGAGCACGTGATGGCGGGGTGGAGAGGTGCTCACCGGCTGCCGACGAGCGACGCCCCGACCCGCGCGACGTCGCACCAGTTTCACGGCGGATACCGCCTCACCCTATGGCACCGGCTGCCGCTCCAGCTCGACGGCACGTGGCTCTCGGGAAAGGGCAAAGATGAGGCGGCGGTGCGATTCCGCGTGGAGCGGGTCGGTTTGGGCGTCATGTCGGCGGATCTGGCCGCCGTGGAGTCCCCCTGGGGCACACACGCGGCCTTGCGCGTCGGATGGAACCTGGAGTTTGAGGGCTTTGCCACCCTCGACCTTCGGCTTGAGGGGCAAGCGGGAGATCGAGCCAGCACAGGGCTGGCGCGCCTGAGCATTGAGCGACAGCTCAGCAGTGTGCGGCTCAAACTAGATGGCCAGATCGGGCGGGCCGTGCGCCCCCTGCAACAGCACTTCTTGGTGATCGACCTGCCAGGGACGGAAGGTACAGGAGCCACCCTGTCTATCCAGGGCGATCTCGCCCGACGGTGGGGGGCCTCCGCATCGGTGGGCGTGAAGCGGCTCCACGAGGTGACCCTGCCCTCGGCTCCCTCTGATTCGCTCACGGCGGGCCAAGTGGGCCTGAATATTCAGCGGCGCTGGTAGATCCACTTCACCCGAGTGACATCGAGCACCACGGGATCTTTGGACAAATGTTTTGAAGGCGAACAAAAGTACTTGCCAGGGATGCGGTACGCATGCGAAGAATGCACATGTTCGTTTATCCGCCGTCCAAACAAACTACGAGCTTCCAGACCGCCGACCCTCACGGGATGCGGGCGCACAACGCTGGCATTGTGCTGCGACTGCTGTGGGAGGCCGTAGAAGGTGTGTCCCGCGCCCAGCTCTCTAGAGACACGGGCCTGAGTCGGTCGACCGTGTCGTCCATCGTCAATGAGCTCATCGAGTCCGGCCTGGTGCGAGAGAGCCACCTGGCTCGCTCCCGGGGCGGTCGCCCACCCATCGTCTTGCGCTTTCACGACGAGCACCGGTTCATCATCGGCCTCGACCTCGGCTCCTCCCACGTCACCATCGTGTGCACAGACCTCCGCGGCCGGGTCATCTCTTCGGTCACCGAGGCCTTCGACGTACAGGCGGATCCACCGGGAACCCTGGGCTTGATCACCCGGCTCATGCCCCGCGTACTTCCCGAGGGTTCGACCGAACGCGTGCTGGGCATCGGCGTTGGCGTCCCCTGCCCGGTCAACGGCGGAATGCCGGATCAGCTGTCGGCGCGGATTTTGCCCGCGTGGGCCGATGTGCGCCTCGCCTCATGGTTGTTCCATCGCTGGCCGGTCCCGATTTTCGTCGACAATGACGCCAACTTGGGCGCGCTGGCCGAAGCGTGGTGGGGCGCTGGAAAAGGACATTCGGACTTCAGTTTCATTAAGGTATCGACAGGCGTCGGCGCCGGACACCTCATCGACGGCCGCCTATTCCGAGGATCAAGTGGCATTGCCGGTGAGATTGGCCACACTGCGGTCGATCCAAATGGCAGAACCTGTCGCTGTGGTCTAAAAGGATGCTTGGAGGCAGAGATTGGCTCAAACTCCATCGCAGCCAAAGCACGGCAGGCCGTGGACAGCGGGACCGAGTCAAGTCTCTCGGGCCTCGACGCGATCCATTTTGCGGATGTGCTCACCGCCGCCGAGCAGGGCGACGCCCTCTCGGTGGAGCTCATCGCCGAGTGCGGGCGATTCCTCGGTATCGCGGTGGCAAATATGATGAATCTGCTCAACCCCGGGCGCATCGTATTGGGAGGCCGGATCCAGACGGCCGGAGACCTCCTGTTCACCCCTCTACGACGCACGGTCCGTGACCGCGCACTTTGGTCCGCCATCGAGCGGGCCGAGATCGTGCCCGGAGTCCTTGGCGAAAATGCCACGGCCCTCGGTGCCGGTACCCTCGTTCTACAAGCGGCGCTCACGTCGCCAGACCTGTTCCACCCAGTGGGAGACCCTGTTGCCGTCAACGGCATCACTCGCCTACGACCCTCTGCTTCCTAAGGAGGAGACCATGCGCTCTGCCATTCTTTTCGGAATTCCCCTCGTGCTCATCGCGCTTGTCGGCTGCAATGGCGACGATGATTCCGGTACCGATTCCGACACCGATATCGATACCGACCTCCCTGACGTGACCGATACCACGGCTCCCACCGTGGCCATCACCGACAACGTCGACGGCGTCGCCAATGGCGACATCACCTTCACCTTTACGTTCAGTGAGGACGTCGAGGACTCGTTCGTCGAAGGCGATGTGACCGTCGACGGCGGTACGGCCGGCGCGTTCAGCATGACCGACACCACGGCGACGTTGGTCGTGACTCCGCCCCCAGACGCCACGGGCACCGTCACCGTGTCGGTCGCCGCTGACACGTTTGAAGACGCCGCGGGCAACGCCAACACCGCCGCCGCCGACGCAACCCAAGAGTACGACACCACCATTCCGGTGACCGAGACCGTGCTCATGGACTTCGAGGGCGGCGACTCGATCGGGTTCACCGGCTTCGGCGGGTGCGAAGGCGAGATCATCGACGACCCGACGGACGCGACCAATAAGGTCACCCAGCTGACTAAGAACGACACCGCCCAACTCTGGGCCGGCACCACGTTCCACTACTGCGACAATGACGGCATCGCTGTCCTTCCAATCACGGCCGGCCAGACCCAGATGAGCGTTCGCGTGTGGTCTCCGGATGCGGGCATTCCCATGCGCCTGAAAGTGGAAACCTCCACGGATTCCACCAAGTCCGTCGAGACCGAGACGATGACGACCGTGGCCTCGGGTTGGGAAACCCTGACCTTCGACTTCGCCAACGAGGCCCCTGGCACCGCGGCGCTCAACCCCGATTTCGTCTTCGATAAGCTGTCGATCTTCCCCAACTTTGGAGCCGAAGGCGCCACGGTTGGCGAGAAGGTGTACTACGTCGATGACATCACGTTTAGCGACGTCGTCTTCTCGGCGGACTGCCCGGAGATCCTCGAGCCAGAAGAGTGGCCGTTGACCTTCGACGACGCCTCAACCGTCTACGAGATGGTCGGGTTCGGTGGCGCAGAAGACGCGACCGTCGTCGCCGACCCAGAGGGTAAGAACGGCAACGTCGCGCGCATCGTCAAGTCCGACGGGGCCGAGCTCTGGGCCGGAACGACCATCGTGACCGGCGCCAACGAATCGGTCGCCATCATCCCCCTCACCGCCGCAAAGACCAAGATGACCGCCCTAGTCTGGACCGACAAGCCGTCCATCCCCGTGCGCCTAAAGCTCGAAGTCGCTGGCGAGCCCACGCAGTCGGTCGAGACCGAGACCCTGACGACGATGACGTCTAGCTGGGAGACCATCACGTTCGACTTCGCCAACGAGGCCCCTGGCACGGCCAAGTGGAACGACGCGTACGCGTACAACAAGATGTCCATCTTCTTCGACTTCGGCAAGACCGGCGGCGAAGGCGGTGGCGGCACCTACTACTGCGACCAGTTCGACATCGTCGACTAGTCGCATCGTCGACCCCTCCACCGGGGCGAACCGTTCTCACAGCCACCTATCGCTCCGCCCATGTCGACCCGGCATGATGCGGTGGGTGGCGTCCTATACCTGAGGTCCTCATGCATCGCGCCTTGTTGCCGCTGCTCGTCCCGGCGCTGGCCATCGTGGCCCCTATCGCGGACGCCGCCGAGCCCAATGTTGTAACCACGGTCAAAGACGACCAAGGCTGGCGACTCCAAGTCGACGGCGAGGACACGTTCATGTTCGGCATGAACTGGGGCTATGTGCCGGTGGGCACCAACTATAGCTACGACTTCTGGACGGAAGACGACGCGTTCATCGAGACGGTCCTGCGCCGAGAGATGGCGCAGCTTCGCGGCATGGGCGTCAACACCATCCGCCAGTACCCCACCATTCCCCCCAAGTGGGTCGAGTGGATTCATGCAGAGTTCGGAATCTACACCCTGGTGAATCCTCTGGTGGGCCGGTACGGCGCCAACGTGGATGGGGCCTTCATCCCCCGCACCAACTACGCCGATCCCCGCACCCGAGAAGTCCTCATTGAAGAGACTCTAGAGGTGGTGAATAGGTACAAGGGCACCCGCGGTGTCATCGGCTTCATGCTGGGCAATGAGGCGAACTACGGCCTGGAGTGGGACAGCTTCGAGATCCAGGCCCTGCCCAAAGGCGACCGAAACCGGGCCAAGGCCGTGCACCTCTACAGCCTGTACGGCGAAATCACCGACGAGATCCACAAGGTGGACACGATCCACCCGGTGTCCATCTGCAATGGCGACGTACAATTCTTGGACCTCATCGCCGAGCACGCGCCCAATATCGACCTCTTCGGCACCAACGTCTACCGCGGACGCACCGCGCGGGACCTCTACGACCAGGTCGCCAAAGTCCTTGATAAACCAATCTTTTACTCGGAGTTCGGGGCCGATGCCTACGACGCCAAAGCCGGCCGCGAAGACCACCTGACCCAGGCTGGCTACTTCCGAGATCAGTGGGAACACGTCTACCTGCACTCATGGAGCAATGGCGATCCAGGCAATGCCATCGGCGGCTACATCTTCCAGTGGTCCGACGGCTGGTGGAAGTACAAGCAAGAAGAGAACCTGGACGTCCACGACACCAACGCGAGCTGGCCGAACAACGCGTACCCAGAAGACCTGGCCGAGGGCAAAAACAACATGAACGAGGAGTGGTTCGGCATCACCGCCAAGGTGCCGCCCGCTCCCGATGGACACTTCGAGGTCCAGCCCCGGTCCGCCTACTTCCTGTTGGCCGAGGCCTTCAAGCTCGACCCCTACGCCCCCACGACCAACGCTGAGACCATCAAGCAACACTTCGGCAAGCTCGATCCGGCGGACTACGGCGCAGATGTCGCTGCGTTCCGGGCGCTGGCTGCGGTGACGGCCAAGCGCGTGGAGCTGACGACCGCTCGCATCGACCTGTCCATGACCTCGGCCATGGGCACGTACAAAAACGGCAGCGGTCCGCTCAACGCCAACCTTGACCACACCGAGAGCGTCTACCTAGGCGCGACGGTGCGCCCGACCGACAACTTATCCGCCGAAGCCATTGTCAACGTTCTTGGCAATGTATCGCGCAATCCCATCGATAATATTCGGTATGAAAACCGAGGCAATCGCTCGTCGGCCGATGACGATATCGACCCCATCGACCTGAACCGGGTAGCTCTGTACGGCGTCAATATGTCGTGGTCCCAAGACAACTTTGATGCCAAAGGCTTCTACCGAACCGGGCACTACCATTGGGGCGAAGAGGGCGACTTCTTCGGGCTGTACCCAGAGGCCAACTATGGGCCCAACCTCGACACCTACAATGGCATCGCGCCCATCGGTGTCGAAGTCGCGGGCAAAAATAAGCTGGCCGGCCTCGGCATGGCCATCGGCCCACAGCTGTGGTGGGGGGCGAACCCCGCGGCGCTGCTTCGGGCCTCTCGAACCATCGGCGGCGCCAAGTTCACCTTGGTCCACCACGAAGACCTGGCCACGACCTCTGGCGTCCAGACGTCCGCGGCGGTCTCGGAGCAAGTGACCCGCCGGTCCGCCTTGGCCATGGCCTTCACCAAGCGATCTTGGACCGTCGAAGCCGCAGGACTCTTCTCGGGCTCCAACAAGATCGGCCAAGACTTCACGTACACCACCGACGCAGAAGAGGGCGATCCGTCCTACCAGAACTCGGGCAAGAACGTCATCGAAGACGTGGTGCGTCTCCAGGACACGTTCGGCGGAAAAGTTCGCTTATCTCGCCTCAACTCGCGCGTTCGCATGATGGCCGAAGCTGGCTACCAAGGGCTCGTCGCCGACGGCGGCTGGGATGGACGCCTGCAGAACTTGGGCTGGACGCTGACCCCTGTCGGACGTGGCAACCACTGGCACGCCAACGCCGGCGTCTTCCTGCCCCTCGGCAATCT
Organism: Myxococcota bacterium; assembly: GCA_045106515.1. Taxonomy (GTDB): domain Bacteria; phylum Myxococcota_A; class UBA796; order UBA796; genus REDI01. Next base: position 3,089 of record JBGCER010000271.1, on the reverse strand, counting down.
GCAGATCGCTCCCAATGTGCTGGTGCAGCAGCCGCTCGTCGGGCCAAACACGCCCATCGGTGACTCCTTCGACGGCGAGAACAACTGGTACTACCCGGGCGTTGGCGCGCGGAACTTCCGCGACGACCCGTTCGCGGTCCTGGAGAACCGCGAGACCTACGCCGCAGAGCTGCTGCTCGTCTACGACCCCAAACCCGGTTCATACTGGTTCGCCTGGGATAATGTGGCCCGCGAAACCGCGAATTTCGCCGCCAGCTTGGACATCGTCTACCGCCACCAGCCCACGGCTCGCGACGCATCGTTCGGATTCACCGGTGACGGCGTCCTGTTCGCCTTCCCCGGCAGCCCGCCCGCCAGCGATGAGTGGGTGGTCAACGGCCGGATGATCTTCAACGCCGGCGCCACCCGGCTGCAGATCCGCCCCTACGTGGGACAGCAGCAGGCTCGCGGCATCGACTCCCGCCTCGTGACCCGCGGCGGCGCAGACTTCGACGCTTGGTACAAAACACTGGCGGTGCAGGCCTTCGTCCGGATCAATGACTGGGGCCCATACGACTTCCACCGGGACTTCAACTTCACCTTCCCGGTCCAGACCATGCTCGACTTCTCGGGCGGAGTGGGTCGCGCCAACCCCTTCATCCCCAATACGCGGTTTGGTATCCGCGGAAAATGGCGTCAGCTCGGTGAATTCTCGCCGGTCGGCAACTTTGATATCAACCCCGGCATCGGCAATGCGGATGGCTGGGAAGGCGAAGTCTTTACCTACGTGCGGGTGATGCGATGACCAAGACAGCAACGGCGTTCCTCACCCTATTCTGCGTCGGCTGTGCCGAGCTCCCAGAGCCCGAGTACATCTACGGTGGATACGTCGAGGGCCTAGAATTTATCGTGCTCGACGTGGACCAGGGCGTGCACCCCAACGCGTCGATCATGCAGCACCCCGAGAACCCGTTCCGGCGCGGCATCAGCCTAGAATCAAGGTTTGCGGTTCAAAGTGCAGGCCCCGTGGCCGCCTTCTACGGATGGGCCACGTCCCTGGTGCAAGAGCCCACCGGCGAGCACCAGTTCTACGCCGCCTCCGCCGCACGCGACATCTACTTCAGCGAGCGCGCGGATCCCGAAGACCTGGTCTTCGCCCGCGACATCGCCGTGCGCGGCTATCGCGAGGTCCTGCTCAGCTTCCCCGACTCCGCCGGCACCTACGACGCAACGGGCACGGTCCGCTTTGATCTGCTTGGCCAGACCATCGACGGCATCGTCAGTCTGGGCGGCGTGGTTCCCCCAGGTTGGAGCGTGGTCGAGAGTCCCGATGGAACACGAACCGGCGTCTACGTAGGAGGTCCATAATGCGCATGATCCTTCCCATAATCGCAGCTGCGGCCGTCAGCGCCGCGTGTCGCCCACTCCCCGAAGGCGATCCGGTCTACCCCGACGTGGTGCCATTCGAAGACACCGGCGATAGCGGCGGCCTGCCTGGCGACACGCCGTATGATGGCAGCACGCCTCGCCTGAGCTTCGGCACCTTCTATGAGGGCGAAGCCAGCGACTTCCTCATCGTCGATGATCAAGCGGTCAACTACTTTATCTACCAGGGCTACAGCCAGTCCACCAATAGTGACCGGGTGGAGGGCTTCGTCAGTGACGAGCTCACGCTGACCGCGGATAGCTGGTGGGGGGGGGCCATTCAGATGGCCGAAGGCACGACGACCGACCTGTCTGCCTGGACAACCCTGCACCTGGCCATGCGGTCCGACGACGAATCGATGGAGGACTTCCTGCTGGGATTCGGAGGCACCGGCGGCGAAGTGCGCGTGAGCCCCACGGACTTCGGATTCGTCGCAGATGGCGACTGGCATGTGCTGAACATCCCCATGTCCAGCTTTGACACCGCCAACCTCGCCGAGGCGACGATCCCGCTCCTGATCATCGCCGAAGGCGGGGTCGCCGGCACCTCCGTGCAAATCGACGACCTCTACCTGGAGGGAGAATGACCCCCCGTATCTGCGCGATCACCGCCCTTCTCTTGTCGTCCTGCGCCACTACTGAAACCGAAGATCGGTGGAAGCTGGTGTGGCAAGACAATTTCGAGGGCGCGGCCGGTTCGGCCATCAACGCCGACACCTGGAGCTTTGACGTCGGTATCGGACCTGGCGAAGACGGCTGGGGCAACCAACAGCTCGAATACAACACCGACGGCACCAATATCGTCTCTCTCAACGGCGATGGACAGCTCCGGATCGTGGCCCGGAAAGAGGCTTTTGAAGGTCAGGACTGGACGAGTGGTCGGATTAAGACCAAGGACAAGATCGACTTCACCTACGGCGCGATCGAAGCCGGAATCAAGCTGCCCGAGGGCAAGGGCCTCTGGCCGGCCTTTTGGATGTTGGGCGCGAATATCGACGAGGTCGGCTGGCCCACGTGCGGCGAGATCGACATCATGGAATTTCGCGGCAATGAGCCCGACACCATCCTCGGTACCATCCATGGCCCCGGCTATTCCGGCGGAGGCGCTGTTGGTGGGAAGATCACCAGCGACGAAAAATGGAGTGACAACTACCATATTTACCGAATCGAATGGGATGTGCAGCACATCGCTTGGTACGTGGATGGCGAGCTCTACTACACGGCCCACGCCGGCAAGACGCCCGCCCAGACGCCTTGGGTGTTCAACCACGACTTCTTCCTGATCTTGAACCTGGCCGTCGGTGGTCAGTTCCTCGACAACCCCGACGCGTCCACGCCGGTCGAGAACGAAATGTTGGTGGACTTCGTGCGCGTCTTCGAGCGCACCGAACCGTTTACCGATCCTCTGGCCGTGGAGTGATGGCGCCTTCGTGGCCCACTCTGACGGCAGTGGCAGCGGTCTTGACCGCATGCCCTCGCCCGACTGTACCGCCGGCTGCGACGCCGACAGTGAGCGTCGCTCCCAAGGCGCCTTCGATGCAACGTAGGGCCTTCGCACCCACCTTCGCAGGGACCCAGGTCATCGAGGGGATCTCCTACGGCCCATACCGGGCGGGTCAGCGCCCAGGTGGCCCGGACCCCTCCGCCGAGCAGATCCTGGAGGACCTGAACCTGCTCGCCCCGGA
>JBGCER010000270.1:0-6097 GCA_045106515.1 Myxococcota bacterium | reverse complement strand
GACGCGTACCTGGGACCTCATGACGTCCGCCGTGCCCGAGAAATGGTCCGAAAAGACAGCCTTGGTCGCCACCGGCATCGGCTTCCAGGAGCAGGCGCCGAGGTAGCGCGTGTTCGGTCCCTCCACTCATCTGCGGTGGATCGCGTCGGCCGTCCTATTCGGCTGCGCAGCTCCCGAGCCCCCCGTCGATCCGTGCGCGCAAGATCCGACAGGCCTCGTGGCCGTGCCGGTCTCCAGCCCTCGCCACACACCCCGGGGTGGAGAGGGGCGATTGGGCGATGGGTGGCTCGCAGACCCCATGACGCGAGCGGTCATCCGAAGGCCGGCGGCCGGCGCGCTCACCGACTCCGAGCTGTCCGGTGGCACCCTTGTGGACCTCGGCGGTTGGGCGGGACCTGACCTGGCGCGGGAGGTGATCGCCCTGGTCGACGGGGCGCCCCTCCGGGCCACGTCGATGACCGCCACACCGAACGGCTGGGTCGTGTCGGGCGTCGATGGCGATGGCGAAGCCGCCGAGTTCACGTGGACCCTCGACGGGCAATGGCTGGTGGCGGAGGGGGCCGACGCGCTCTGGGTTCGTCCCCTGGGCGGGTTCACCGTCTTCGACGAGTACGTCGACCTGGGGGACCACGCGCTGCTCCTCCCCGATGGTCACCAGCAGGTGGGGAGCGAGCTCATCACCATGGGCGACCGCATCGGCGCCTCCTCAATACAAGAGGTATCGACGGCTCTTTGGAAAGATCAAGTTCGAATCACCGGTTCCGCCGTCGGAGCAGAGCACCTGGACGTGTACGCGGAAGACCGATGGATCGCGCGGCTTCCGATCACCGACGACGCCGTGGACCACTGGGTTCCGGAACACGCCGACGCGCTCATCGCTCGGTTCGACAGCGAGGCATCACAGCCGACCCCGATCGGGGCCAACATCGAGCTGGTCCTGGGACCGGCGGGCTTCGTAGAGCTGGACCTCATCTCCGATGTCGCCCTGCCGCGCGTGGCCCAATGGAGCGGACCCAATGGACCGGGGAGCCAACGCATCCCCGCCACCGGCGGCGTTGTGCCCACAGGTCCCGGACGGATCACGCTGAGCGTTGCGGGACAGGAACGAACTGTGGATGTGAGCGCCAACGGCACTGCCCTCGTCAGCGTCGACCTCCGCACGCCCCACCCCCTACAGCCCGTGAATTTGCGCGCGCCCGGCGAGCGGAGCGCCACGTGGACGGGCACCGATGCGCAAGCGCTCGATCGGTCGAGCGATGCAGGCCACGTCTGGTCGGTGTTGGTCGGGGACCGGGACATCGCGACCGGCGTGTCCTCGGCGGGGGTGGAACAAGCCCACACGACGGGCGTACGGGCCACGAGCGCCGATGGAGCAGAGCTGATCGCGTGGCCCTACACTCAGAGCGTTCGCCGCAGTGGCCACGGCGCCCCACCGATCGCCAACCTGAGCACCACCGACGCCATCGCAGCCCTGTCCACCCGCGGACGCAACGTCCTGGCGCAGCTAGACGACCTGAGCGACCCGGACGCAATGCCGACACACGTGGAGCTGAAACACCCAGGGCAAAGCGATGATCTAGCGGAATGGAGCAACTGGTTCTCGCGACTGTCGTCCTCCGTGCCCCCCGCGCCGATCGGCCCACAGACCTGGTTGGCAGGAGGGGCCACCGAAGGCCTGGCGGCCGAGGCGGAGGTCGAGCGCGGCACCCTCATCGCCGGCAATGGTCCCCTTCTGACCTTGTCGATCGGCGAAGTCATCGGCGGTGAGACCCGGAGGATCGACACCAGCGGCATCGTCAGATTCGACGGGCTCACCGCCGACATCGAGCTGTTGCACGTCGGAGATGCAGACGAGCTCCTGCTCATCGCAGATGGCCGCGTGGTGTTCTCACAGGCCATTTCGGGGCCCGGCCGGTTCCGAGCCACCATCGACGGCTCCCCAGGCTGGGTCCTCGCGGTGCTCCGGGGCCCCGAAGACTGGGCCACCACCGCCGCCGTTCAGAGACGCGCGACGGACTAGTCGCTGAACACCAAGGTGTCGCCGTCCCAGCGACTGCGATGCACCTCGTTCAACATGGCGTTGACGCCATCCCATGGCGTGGTCGGCAAGACCCCATGCCCTAGATTGAACACGTGGTGTGTGGGTCCGCCCTCTTGGAGGATCTGGCGGGTGCGACGACGCACTTCTTCAGGCGGCGCGAAGAGCGCGAGAGGATCCAGGTTGCCCTGCAGAACCACGTCGCCTAGCGCCGCTCGCGCGTCGGTCAACGACACTCTCCAGTCGATGCCAAACGCATCCGCGCCCGTCTTGTGGAGGTCCTTGAGGAAGGGGGCATTGTCCTTGACGTAGTGGATCGTCGGCGCGCCGCTCACCCGAGATAGAGCCCGTTGTACCGCAGGAAGGGCGAACCTACGCCAATCTTCAGGGCTCAGGATGCCGGCCCAGGTATCAAAGATCTGAACCGCGGCAGCCCCCGCATCGACCTGGGACTGCAGATAGTCCCCCACCACATCAGCGAGCAGATCGAGGATGTGTGTCGCCGTCTTTGGATCGGAAAAGAGGAGCTTCTTCACCTCTTCCCAATTCTTGGAGCCCGAGCCCTGGACCAGGTAGCAGAGCAAGGTGAACGGAGCGCCAGCGAAGCCCAAGATGGGCATGTCAGGCCGAAGGCTGCGGAAGCGTCGGAGCGTTTCCGGCACGACGGGCAAGGCGTCGCTCACATCGGGCCTCACCAAGCTGGCAGCATCCGACGCGGAGCGGACCGGGTTGATCACCCGCGGGCCCACACCTTTGTCAAACCTGACTTCTCGGCCGATGGCGTCGACCACCGGCAAGATGTCGGAGAACACGATGGCTGCGTCGAGGGGGAAGGCGTCCAGGGGCTGGCACGTCACTTCGCACGCCAGGTCGGGGTCGGCGCACAACTCCAAGAAGCTGACTCGTTTGCGCAGCTCCCGATAGACAGGCATGTACCTGCCGGCTTGGCGCATGAACCACACTGGGGTGCGTTCGACTCGCTCGCCACGAAGGGCACGCACGATGAGGGGATCGCTCACAAAGCCTCCAAACCATGTCCTTGCTACCCGGTTCAACGCAGGCGCGCGCTCCCAGTTGCGGCTAGTCTCTGGGCGTGCGCATTCTCTTCCTGACCCTGCTGCTGTTCGCTCCCACCACCGCCCTGGCTCAAACGTCGGCGCAAGTCGGTGCATGGTTCGACGCGAGCCCCGGCTTGGGCGTCGGCGGTTCGCCCGTAGGCGCCACCCTGGCCGTCCGAGGCTCCACGGGAGTGTGGTGGGGCAACTACGACAGCGGGTTCCTGCTGGGCCGCTCCTGGGGTGTTGGAGCGGACGTTAAGGTGGACCTCTTCGGCCCCAACGTTCGCGTGGCCCCAAGCTTGGAGCTGCGGCGCACCGTGGACCTGCTGGTCATCGGCTACCGATGGCGCGTCTTGGCGGGGCCCGAGTGGGATGGCGAAGACCTCGGTGGCAGCCTGCGGGTGGGCGGCGCGCTCAAGGTTCGTCCCAACCGCTACATCGGTCCGACGCTGAACGCCGAAGTGGGGGCCGCCTACGTGGGCGGCAAGTTCAGCCCACGCGGCACCGTGGGGATCGGCGTTGAAATATCTTTTCCGGTCAGTGGCCGCGAGCCAGATTACGCGGCGCCGGCCCCGGAGTAGACCATGGGATTTCGACCGGGCCTCGTGCCGACGGCGTTCATGATCTTCGGTGTTGGGCTCACAGCCAGCCTAGGCGTCTGGCAGCTGAACCGGCACTGGGGCAAGCAGGCGGAGCTCAAAGAGGTGGAACGAGGCCTCGACCTGCCCGTATTGCAGGGAGACGAGCTCGCGGGTGATGTGTCCCAGCTCATGTACCGCAAGATCGAAGTGACTGGCCGATTCGTGCCGCCGATGTCCCTCACAAACGGCCGGAAGGAGTTCGGCACGGTCGGATATGGAGTGGTGCAGCCCCTTCAAATCGAAGGTGGACCGCTGCTTTTGGTCGACCGCGGATGGGTCCCGAGAGATGGCCTAGAGATCGCACTCAGCCGCATCGACGACTCCGCTGATTCCATTCGCCTCCAAGGCCCGCTGCGCCCCGTCGAAGGCATCGACGGCCAAACCGTGGCACTGCAACGCGAGGGTCTGCCGGACCTGTGGCCACCGGGGTCCTGGCCGGCGCTCTGGGACCAACTGCCCGCACCCAAGGTCGACGCCGTCGTGCTCGCGGGTCAGCCGATTTTGGTGGGCGAAGGCAAGTCTCGGGAACCGCTTCCGGTCGACGGCTACTACCCCTTCCCGAAACAACGAGACAGCCTGTCGTACGCCTTCCAATGGTGGATTTTCGGCACGGTGCTCCTCGGCGTGTGGATCGCCTTCGGAGTGAAGCAAGGCCGAGAAGCCGACGCACGCTGAGTGAAGCTATGGCTCGTTCACCAGCACCACATCGTCGATCTCTACATCGCCCACCGCCTCCCCCACGCGAAACTCCAGGGCCAGGTTCGGGGCCACCGCATTCGAGGCGAACACCAGGTTCACATCTTGCCAGCCCGGGTCGAGGGTCAGCCGGTGTTCATAGCCGATAAGCACTGGATCGACGCTCTCGATGTGCAGCCATAGGTTACGTTGTACGCTTGCTTTAGCTCGAAACGAAATCGCCATCCGCGCATCGTTTTCCATGGCGAAGCGGCTGGACACCAGGCGAATGCTCTGCTGCGGTGTGCCGGCCTCCCCGCCTGGAATGAGGATCCAAGGCGCGCCCGTGCCTTCGGTCATGACCGTGATCCCCTCCCCGTCCGCGGTCCAGCAATCCAGGCCCTGTTCGAAGGTGCCGTCGCCGATGAGGTTGTCGCCAACCGGCGCGCAGAGCTCGTCATCGCCTCCGCACGCCATCACCACAAGCCAGATCCAAGACCACCGCATCGAACCTCCGCGCCCTGACCATACCTGGAGGGACCGGGCCATCGCCTGGCGTCTACGACGGCGGCGTGATCAGCGAGGTTGGAAGCGGTTCCCCATTGAGGGACAGCAGGAAGGCCACGAGCTCGGCCTGCTCCTCGGGAGTCAAATTCAACGGTTGCAACGTCAACTCCCGATGATTCGATGCCGCGTCGCCCGGCAGCTCACTGTAGAAAGACACCACCGCCGCTAAATCACCCAGCTCACCGTGGTGCATGTACGGAGCGGTCAGGGCCACACCCCGAAGGGAGGGCGTCTTAAACGCCTGCTGAAAATCTGGGAATGACGGGTCCAAATAGGTGAGTTCTGGGCACTCCGAGGCGTCGGACCACTCGCTGCGGCAGTTGAACTCATGCTCTAGCACCTGGGCCGCGCCGATGGAGCGGCCTGCGTCGTAGCCTCCAGAAAACGGAAGTCCCAAATTGTGAAAGGCTCGGTCGGTCAAGAGCGGCCCATTGTGGCAGCTGGTGCACTGCCCCTTTCGCAGGAAAGTCGACAGCCCGCGCACCTGGGCCTCGTTCAAGTGGTCCGCCCCGGATGGGTCTCCCGCCAGGACCGCGTCAATGTAGCGATCGAAGGCCGACTCCGTGGGCACCAACCGGCGCTCGTAGGCGGCGATTGCCTTGAGCGTATTCGTGAAGACCCGATTGACCACCTGGCGATCGGGTTCCGACATGGCTTGCCACGCGGCAAACGCCGGGTCCGAAGGTGGGGCCGTGGGGCGAGCCATGGGCGGAAAGCGACTCACGTCGGATAGATCGGGCGGCGGCCCAAAAAGCTGGGCATACGCCGCAACATGTGTGGTCGTCACTCGCCGCGCCACGAACACCCGAGAGCTCCCCATCTCATTGGGCGCTTCGATGGGGCCAGCGGCCTGTGCCCACTGGGAGTCGGCCCGACCATCCCAGTATAGCCACGGCGAAAAGTGAGTTCCCAGCACCGAAGGGGCATTACGGGTCGTAAGCCCTACGCCCTGGGAGAGCTTTCGACCATCGGCAAACCCCAAGCCGGGATCGTGACAGGTGGCGCACGACACATCGGCAGACGGACTGAGGTTAGCGTCGAAAAAGAGAGCTCGGCCGAACTGGATGGCCGGCGGAGACTCTGCGTAGCGGTTGCTGAGGTCCGGGCGGGGCGTCAGG
>JBGCER010000269.1:0-8783 GCA_045106515.1 Myxococcota bacterium | reverse complement strand
AAGACCCGCATGATGGACTTGCCTTGTTCGGGCCGCACTCTGCTGGAACCTCCAGCCACCCAACGACCCCAGCGTACATCTTGATCGGCTCGCCAGAGGGGACCGACGCGTTTCGCGCTTGGGCTGCCGCCATGAATCGCCCTGCGGCACATCCTAGCCTTAAGAAGCATCGCCTCTGGCCCCCCTACCCGGGGTTTGAGGTCGCGTTCGGTTCTCGCTGGGCCGAAGACCCAACGTTGACGTACACGGTGGACCGCAAGAAACTTCTTGAAGCGTCCCGAAAGAAAGACCCTCACGAGCGGACGTACGCTGTTGTGGAACAGCTGCTTCCTGCGTTTGCTAGACTTCGTAAGATTGACGAGCGGGTAGCGGTAGCGATCTGCGTCGTTCCTGACGAGTTGTGGCTGAACTGCCGGCCAGAGTCCCGCGTGGCTAGTCCGAGTGACTCTGGGATTTCGAAGTCTGAAAAGGCACTTCGACAGCGTGGGCAGACGAGCATGTTCGACCGGTACGACCTTGACCAATACCGGTTGTCGCCTGACCTCCGGCGACAGCTGAAGGCCCGCACTATGAAGTTCGATGTGCCGGTTCAGCTTATTCGGGAGTCCACACTGAGGCTCACTACGGTGCCTCGGTTGGGTGAGAGGAGCCTGACGCCACTGTCCGATCGTATGTGGAACCTGGGCACCGCCCTGTACTTTAAGTCCGGGGGCAAGCCTTGGAAACTGAAGTCCGCCCGTGAGGGCGTATGCTACGTCGGAATCGCGTTCCGTCGAGCGCCCGAGGGAGGAACGACCGCCTGTTGCGCGGCTCAGATGTTCCTCGATTCGGGCGATGGCGTTGTATTCCTTGGCGAATACGGGCCGTGGTATTCCGAGAAGGACCGTCAATTTCGCCTGACTCGTGGCGCGTCCAAAAAGCTCATCGCCGGAATCCTCGAGACCTACTCAGAGCTGGATGGCCGCCCGCTTAAGGAGCTTTTCGTCCATTGTCGCTCGTCGTTGTCGCGGGAGGAGTTCGAAGGCTTCGAACAAGCTGCGCCGGCTGGGTGCAAGGTAGTTGTGGTGCGCGTACGTCCCGAGAGGCTGGGCCCGCGGCTGTTTCGGTATGGGACCCGCCCGGTGCTCCGAGGCACATTCCTAAAAGAGCACGGCCGAGCTGGGCTCCTTTATGCGTCCGGCTTCAAGCCGCGCCTTGCGACCTATGATGGTTGGGAGACTCCCGTCCCACTTCACCTCTTGGTCCAGTACGGAGAGGCGCCGGTTGAGCAGGTCGCTCAGGACATCCTCGGTTTGACCAAGTTGAACTACAACGCGTGCAAACTTGGCGACGGTCAGCCGGTGACCGTCAAGTTCTCCGACGCGGTGGGCGAGATCCTCATCTCCAACCCGACGGTGACAGAGCGAAGGCATAGCTTCAAGTTCTACATTTAGCCGAACTCGACGTCCGAGCTCAACAAGCCGGGTTGGCGGGAGTCCTAGTGGGGCCGAGGTAGAGCGAGTGACCCCGGCGTGCCTGTTGTGCGGCGTTCGTCCCTCCGGGCTTGTGCTCGAAGTGCTTGGGTTGGGGCGTCCCCGGTGGCGGGCGGCAATGGACGAGCACCCCCATCCTTTGGCGAACGATCAGCTCTTCTTCTCGAGTCCTCGCAGCTTCCAGAGACGCTCGCAGTGTGCTGCCCACGTCTCCGTGTAACAGCCCGCCCTAAGTCCCCAGCTCCAGCTCGGCCAACGTCCCCATCGGTCAGCTCGCCCAAGGTCCCCATGCCCAGCCCGGGCAAAGTCCCCAGGTCGAGCTCGCCCAAGGTCCCCACCTTCGGCCCGGGCAATCTCCCCAGCTACGCAGACGCCTGGAGGCGTCGTGCGACAGGGACTTCAAGACATGCATCGACTTCAAGAACTCGTTCGACTTCATCGACAGGGCCGTGGCCCCGTCGAGACAGCTCGACTCATCGGCCTCGATCGCAAGACCGAGCGCCGCTATCGAAAAGCACTGAACAAGGCCGGCTTATTGGCCGGCGAACCTGACGATTTGCCCCCACTCAACGAGCTCCGCGCAGCGGTCGTTCGGCGCTCAGCCCGTCCCCCGCAAGAGCGATCGTCGGTCGCGGATTTCACCGAGGACGTGCGCTCTGGTCTCGTCCGTGGCCTGGGTCCGACCGCGATCCACGCACTCCTCGCGGAGGAACACTCCGGCTTTAATGGTAGTTTGTCAGCCATTAAACGCCTCTACAAGCAGCTGAAGACCGAAGCCGGACCGCGCGCGGACCAGGTCGCGATCCCGGTGCACACGGTCGCCGGTCAGCAAGCCCAGGTCGACTTTGGCTACGTCGGCCTGATGCTGGACCCCCAGTCTGGAAAGCGGCGAAAGGCCTGGGTTTTCGTCATGGTCCTGTCCCACAGCCGGTTCGCGTTCGCGCGCGTCGTCTTCGACCAGGGCATCGACACCTGGCTCGATCTGCACCGCCAGGCCTTTGAAGCCTTGGGTGGCGTGCCGAACATCGTGGTCCCCGACAACCTCAAGTCTGCCGTCATACGCGCGGTCTTCGACGCCGAGGGGATGGGAACCCTCAACCGGTCCTACCGCGAGCTGGCGCGGCACTACGGCTTCGCCATTGACCCCACGCCGGCGTATTCGCCGGAGAAAAAAGGCAAAGTCGAAGCGGCGGTAAAGTACATCAAACGCGCGTTCTTCGCGCCGCGGGCGGACCGTTTCACCAATATCGACGACGCCAACCGACGGCTGGACGCGTGGATGCGGGACACGGCCAATGTGCGCGTGCACGGCACGACCCAAAAGGTGCCGGCCGAGGTCCTTCGCGACGAGCGCCACTCCTTGCTTGGGCTCCCAGCAGTCCGCTTTACCCCCGTCTTTTGGCACAAGGCCACGGTCGGACGAAACAGCCATGTGGTGTTTCGAAAGCGCTTCTATTCCGCGCCGTGGACGCATTTGGGCCAGGAGGCCTGGCTGCGGATAACGGGCAACAGCCTCACGATTTACGTGAGCGATGAACGCGTCGCCAACCACCGCGTCGACGGGTCGACGCCCTGGTCGACCGTCAGCGAGCACATGCCGGAAGGCCGACGCGACTTCGCCGACCGCGACCCAAACACCTGGTACGAACGCGCGGATACGCTAGGCGACGACGTTGGTGTGTACGTACGCGCCATCATGGGCAGCGACGAGGTTCACTACCCGCTGCGGCGGGTGCAGTCGATCGTGCGAACCCTCGAGGGGCTGCCGATAGACCGCGCGCAATCTGTCGCCCGACATGCCGCCCGCTTTGCCTGTTTCCGGCCAGAAGCCGTCCGGCGGATCGTCGCGCAAGGAAACGATCTCCAACCCGCAGACGGCGCGTTCGTCAGTCCGAAGTGGGCGAGCCAGCCCCGGTTCGCGCGGCAGGCAGAAGCGTTCTTAAAGGGAGGTCGGCATGAGTGCGCTTGATGAGCTGGTCCCACTGCTGAAAAAGCTGCGAATGTCGGGCATTCTGGACACGTTGGACTTGAGAGTCCGCGAAGCCACCGAAGACGGCGTGGCCCATTCGGAGTTCTTGGTCCGGCTGCTGCGAGATGAGGTCGAGCGGCGCGACGCCAAACAGCTGACATCCCGCGTTCGCCGAGCCAATTTCGAGCACGGCAAGACGCTGGAGGACTACGATTTCGCCTTCAATCCGCGGGTGCCCAAGGCCAAGATCATCGACCTGGCCACGTGCGGGTTTGTCGGCAAATACGAAAACGTCGTCTTGATCGGGCCCACGGGCGTCGGCAAGAGCCACGTGGCCCAGGCCCTGGGTCACCGCGCCTGTCGAGTAGGCCGAAGCGTTCTGTTTATCAGGGCGGCCGAGCTATTTTCGGACCTGCGAGCCGCCAGGGCGGATGGCAGCCACACCAAGCGCGTGCAGCGCTACTTGAACGTGGAGCTGCTAATCATCGACGACCTAGGCCTGCGACCGCTGCAGCACAGCGACACCCTGGACCTGTATGACGTGATTCGGGGTCGGTACGAACGGGGGTCGCTGGTCGTGACGTCCAACCGCAGCATCGAGGAATTGTACCCGTTGTTCGGCGATCCGCTGCTGGCCAGCGCCGCTATGGACCGCCTGGTTCACCATGCCCACATCATCGAAATGACTGGTTCTTCCTACCGTCAGGGGGTGAAGGCCCCCGCCTAGGCTTGGCCCCCCACCGCACACGACACCCTGGGGACTTTGGGCGAGCTGGCGCAGGAGCGCCGGCCGCCTCGACGTCGCCGCCGTGAGGACCTGGATGGCGGCCTGCTCAGCAGGCTGAGAATCGGGGTCGCGTTCGGACCGTCCCTGCTGGGGACTTTGCCCGGGCTGACGGTGGGGACTTTGGGCGAGCCTTGACACTCCGCACTGGAGTCGGGCAAACAGCCGTCGTTGTAGAGGTACCACTCGTTCCCGCTGGGACTCACGTGTAGCGCGATCTTGTTGAGGGCAGCCGGCCCCAGACCCTTCAGTTGGTAAGTCTTTGGTTCAGTACCTGGAGTAAAGGGCTCGTCGGCGAATCCGAGGTCGTGCCGTTCACGATTGAGAATTGAGTAGGAACCGTCTTCGTTCTGGCGAATAAGGTACGGCATGAAAATCTGTCTGAACGTCTGGAGTGGCGTGGCTGGGGCACCGCGTACGACGCAGGTCAACTACCCAACACCCGTCGCGCCCACCGTCGTTGCAGCATGACGAGATTCGAGTCCTCATCCCCTCGCTCAACGATCGGCCAACCCCATTCGACACGTCCGATTCGTTTGCCTTCTGCCGTCATACCCCAGTCCATCTGGGGGATCAGCTCAACGGCCTCTCGGACCTCTTCGTCGCGGGCCGGCACGTATTTCTTGCCCCGCACGCTCGTCGGCTTGTGCCCAACGACTCGGTCGATCACAGACGCTCTGACGCCGCGCTCTTCGAGGTACCGCTGTAGGCCCGCCCGAAACCAAGACCAGTTGCGGCTGTTACCTCGTGCCGACAGCTCACCGCGCCACGTTCTGGGATCCACCACCCCCTTTGCTTCCCCGCGCTCCATCAGTCGGTGGATGACCTTGTATCTACAGGTCGCGTGACCCGGCGGCTTGCCCGTCTTCGGATCCGCGAACAGATACTCGGTCTGGCCACGACCCTCGATTCGGTACGCGAGTGCCTCGCCGAGCCAGTGCGGGATCGGGATTCGGCGGGGGTATCGTTTGGTAGACCGCCGATGTTGGCTATCGACGTGAAGCTGCATCAAGTCTAGGTCCACGTCGGCAACCCGCAACGTCTTGGTCTGGTCGGGTCGAGTCCCGAGGGTACGAGCGAGCAAGAGCAGTTCCGGCATCACGAGGCTACGTCGCCCGCCAGCCGTGCCCAACGACAACGCCACGACGTGCGTCATGGAGTCCATCGTTGGCGCTGGCATGGGGTCGCCATCGCGGACTTGTGGAATCGCTCGCTCCGCACGGCGTAGGCCACCGGTGAGGCCCGGCCACACCTCAGGCTCGTCGGCGAGGTCTGCCCAGCAGGCGAGTACTGTCCTGCCTTTTCGCATGTGGGTGCGGTCGCCAAGCGGCTGTCGCCGGTCGGAGCTCGCCAGAGGGTTACCGACGTCCATCCAGTGCCCCAGAACGCGCACGAACGTGTCGGCTTGAAAAGCTAAAGGCCCAGGAATATGCCGATTTTCGGGAATGTCGTGAATGGCGCGTGCCGTGGCGAGGTAGCACTCCATCGACTCGCGGACCTTGGGAAACGACGTCTTGCCCAGCGAGGAGCGACGCCCTTCCAGCCATGAACTGACCGCATCCGTAGCAAGGAATGTCCCCTGCAGTCGAGCGAGGTCAGACCGTGATTGTGGCGCGGAGAACCACGTTCGCTCGTCCAGTCCGCGTCGCACCTGAAGGGCGCCGAGCGTGATGTCCTCGGTGCTTGCGTCTGGGGGTAGGGTCCAACTCGCCCTCTTGCCTGAGCCCGGAAGTCGCTCTCCCGTGGCCGGATCTGAGCGGTTTCGCCACACGAGACGGATCGAGTCTCCTCGCCGCTCGACGCCCACTCCCTTCACTCCACTCTTCATGACTTTGGCCCCATCTTTGGCCCCATCAGGGGTGGCTGGTGACTTTCAGTCTAGTAGCAGACGGGCCCAACGACAAACAACCGGAGTTTATCTACTTTCAGTTCTGATGGGGTACGGAGGGGCATAACGACGTCTCTCCGCGCAGTGCCGGCCCTGGGGCGGCGGCAGAGCCCTTGCTCGTCTCGCTCAAGTGCGGGCTTTACAGTCGATCTAGAACTTCTGTACATCACGCTCGCCGAGGGATGAGGCGGTCCAGCCGAATCGTCGCGGCCTCGAGGGCTTCTGTGAACAGCATACTTGGAAATGACCAGGGTTTGTCCCGCACTTTCCCGTAAATGACTAGCTGGTGGCTCGGCGTGTCCTCGACCAGCTCAGCGAGCGCTTCGCCGTCGATATAGATCTCGACCAGCATCTTGTCGTCGTCCGGAAGCGAGGTCGCGATCAGGTGAATTCGCGGATTCATCGTGGTGGCTCCAGAAGTCCGATCATGTTGCGCTGGCCGTCGAAGCGGACGCCCCTTCCGTTGCCGCCTACCACGTCAGTGACGTCGCCGAATCTCGGGTGGCTATACGACCGTGTGGTCGAGGTGGGGTCATTATGGATACCGTCGACGATGTCCTGTCCCAGAGAGTTCTTGTCCGAGACACTGCCCGTGGCCTTCAGGAAGACCGAGTCTGCTCGGTCACCGTGTTTCTGTGCAGGGCGCCCAGCCTTGGTGAGACCTCCACGGTCGGCCGCTCCAGCGGCTCGGGACAGAGTTTCCAAGTACGGTCCCCCATTATGCACCAAAACACCGCCACGATCCCCCACAACCACGTAGTTGTGCGGCCTGTCCACCTCTACGTTGAACACGTCTACGTCGCCGTGTACGACCCGTCGCTCCACCACCTCCGACCGGGCCCCATCCGCCCACAGCGCGTCACCAGGCTCCAAGTCCTCCAGGTCCACCCAGCGCTGGGCGGCGGGGGACCAGAATGGGTGCTCGGGGGTGGCTTCGAGGGTGTGTTGGGTGCCGTCTTCGCCGCGCACAGAGCAACGTTATTGGCTTGAACCGTCGCCGATGTCTTGGCGCCAACGTGTCATTGGTGGCTAGGCACCAGACCGCCTCGCGTGTGGTGGAGCCGGCCTCAAAAAGGAACGCAAGCCACGCTGACCAGGCGAGGGTTTTGTCTCTATCGGACCGGGCGCACACCGATCACGACTTCCATCCAAGCAAATTGTCCAGTCGGGTCTTCGCCGCGTCGATAGCATTGACCACCACCAGTCTCAGGATCGACCACGGGTTGCCATCGGGCCGCAGCGCCATGTCTTCGGGCACCGTGTTTACGGCGAGCCGAACCTCGACGGTGCCCCGATCCGGGTCGACCAACGGGGCGATGTGGGACAACCGCGCCCCTAGGTCGCGGCCGGGGAAGGCCTCGAAGAGTATGTGGGCTCGCTGACCGAGCTGTAGTCGCCCAAGGTGGATTTCATCAGGAGTAATGCGAACTTCGAGAAGGCCGCCCCCAGAAAATTGAACCAGCGGGTCCCCAGGTCGCACCACTTGCCCGGCCGACACCAGGCGTTGCAGCACCACCCCGGCGCTGGGCGCTCGGATGCGGGTGCGGTCGAGACTCACTTGGGCGCTCTCCAGGGCGGCCTGGGACCTGGCCAATGACGCGGCGGCAGCGGCGGTGTTCGCCCCGGTCTGACCGGTAGCCGCTGCTTCGAGCTTGGCCGCCACGGTCTGGCTCTTGGCCGTATCGCGACGTCGGCATCGACCGGGTTTGACGGTGGCAGGCCATGAGGGCGGCGCCCTACGGCGCAATCACCCAGGGAACCGAAAGAACTTCGGGAGAAAACGTCTCTCCGACAAACTTGCCGTCGACTTGAAAGCCCGTGTTGACGCTGGTGCTGGCGACGTTCTGCTGCACCCACTCGTCGGTATTGTTGAACGGACCTGCGCCATAGCTCGGGTCGTAGAGGCGATTATTGACGTTGACCACAGTATGGGTCGCAAAGAGGCGGGGCGAGTGCAGTCCACCCTGAGCTTGCACGAGTTCGTTGGGCCAGGCGGTCAAGCCAACCAGAGAACCCGCTGGCTCGCGCCCGGCATAGTAGCTGGCGTAGTCCAAAAGGGTGTCATCACCCGCGGGAACGGTATTGAGTTGGCCATCGGAGCCAGGACCGACACAAGGCACATTGGGCTGCCCTTGGCCCACGGGGATGAGCTGTTGGTCTTGACCGGCGGCGGTGGCCGCGGCGATACCATCAGCGCCGCTCGTCACCCCGAACAAGTGTGCATTGTCGTCGCCCGCCACCAGCGTCGAGGCACTCAACCTTGGTACGGGAATGGCCAGAATACTATTTTGGTATTGGGTCGCCAACCCTTCCCCTACCTTGATGGGAGTGGTGTAGTAGTCGTCGGTCAGACCGAATTGAGGCGGAGTTTGAAGAATTCCGTCAGCGCCCGTCAGCAAGAAGTCGTCGTGGATAATGTCGTCGCCTTCGAGTTCGATGTAGTCGGGTGACCTAGCGACGAAGTAGGCCCGTCCATTGGCCTGGCCATGACCATATGGAACCACCAATTGCCAGTCCGGGCCCAGACGCTCGGAGGTCGTGTCGGCCAGCCCATTGGGACCGGACACGATCCAGCCCCAGTTCCACGGGGCGTCGTCCCCATCCGTCGGTGGGTCTTCGGGCCTAGGCCGCTCCACCACCTGGGTGTGAGGCCGCCCGCGACCCACAGGG
>JBGCER010000268.1:0-3611 GCA_045106515.1 Myxococcota bacterium | reverse complement strand
GGCGCCTCTCGAGGTTCGGCTCGGCCAGGGGGGCCTGCTCGAAGGGGTGAACATCGGTCTGGCCGGCATGCGGGTGGGCGGCAAGCGACAGCTCGTACTGCCTCCTGAGCTCGGCTACGGCCGGATGGGACGGCCTCCGACCATCCCACCCAACGCGACGCTCGTCTTCGATCTAGAAATGGTCGCCGCCGGCGACATTCGGGTTCGCCCCGAACAGCCCGACGTGCACTTCGATAGCAATCTGCGCACCCAGAACCTAGGTCCCGGCGTGCGTGCGGTCGACCTTCAGTTTGGCGCCGGGCCGCTGATTCAGGAGCGGTCTGTGGTGCGTGTGGAAGCCACCTTGTGGAGGACGAGCGGAGAACTCATCGTCTCCACCTTCGATGTGCGTGAAGCCCGGCCCTTCCTGCTGGGCAGCGCAAGCACGCATATGCTGCAGATGGCTGGACTCAAGGTTGGCGTGCTCGGCATGGCAGCGGGTGGCTCGCGGTACTTGGAGCTTACGTCCGACGCCACCCTCGGCAGCCATGGCCAAGCATCCATCGGTCCGCCGGGCGAACGGGTCTTCGCGCTGGTTGACGTGATCGAGGTGTCCGAGCCTCGCATCGCGCCTGACGCCCCTTCGTACTACGACCCAGCAATGCTGAAAACCACCGAAAGTGGTCTTCAAATGCTCGATCTCGAGGTCGGTACGGGGGCTCGCGTCAGAGCGAAGGATGTCGTCATTGTGGAGTACACCGGCTGGCTCTCGGACGGCACCCGGTTCGATTCCACCTATGAGCGCGCGGTTCCGTTCCGCTTTCAGCACGGGCGCGGACGCACCATTGCGGCGTGGGAAGAGGGGGTGACCGGCATGCAAGTCGGGGGCCGGCGGATTCTGATCGCCTCGCCGGATCTCGCGTATCGGGACCGACAGACGGGCAAGATCCCCGCCGGCAGCACCCTGACCTTCGAGATTGAAGTCAAGGCGATAGAGTCTTCCGAAGCGGAGTAGAGCCACCGCTGATGCCGTGATGCGCGGCCTTAACCCATCAGCAGCGACGCGATCTCTTGGACGGTCTGCACATCATCGCCGACCATGGACTTCATCGACTCCAGGCGTCCGCAGACCACCCCGGCGATGCGCTCTTCGATCGTCTCATCGGCATAGGTCCAGTACACCGGCGCATACTTGCCATCGCGATGGCAGCGGCCTTCGATCTGAGCCATTTGAATGGCGGACCAGCGCAGATCGTGGATGACCTCGGACCGGGGCGTGTCGTCATGCTCCCCTTGGTGCAAAGAGATGCCCTCCTCGATGGTGAAGAGCACGACGGGTACTTCCCCGGTTTGAAAACGCATTCGTTCGGCTTCGCGCTCCGCGGGGCCGAGGGCTCCATACACATAGGCGCTGTCGATCTTGGCATACGCCAGAGCATCTCGGATGGCGTCAAGGGTCTCGACGAAGGCGACGGAAATGGCGACGTGGTGGCCGTTAGCGAGCAGCTCCCGCACAAGCTCCACCGTGCCCTCGACCCGGATGAGCGAGCTCTTCTGGCGCAGGCGCAGGGCTGCGGCGAGGGCGTTCTTGGGATTGCGGCCCGAGGGCTCCAAGTCGAGTTCGGACCTGAATTCAGTCCACGCCTGGTTGTACAGGGTCCTGGCCTCGGCATCGAGCCCCATGGGGGTGAGGATGCGGTTGATCTCCGGCCAGCCAGCGATGTCCTCCGGCCGGCGTCGCAGGCCGACCGGGGTCTGGCCCTCGAACAGCAGTTCTCGAACTTTTTCGCAGTCTTTGGGGTCGCCTCGCCACTCCCATCGACCAAAGGTTCCCCGGGACACGCCGAGTCCGAGGCCGGCACACCAGGCCTCGAAGTCCTTGAGGTCCGCCGCGCGGTTGCCGGTAGACTCGCTCAAGATGGGGGCCAGGTAGGACAGCTCCAGGGGGTTTTGGCCGGCGGTAGCCGACAGCCATAGAATAAAGCCGGCCTTGGCGTTGATCTTAATCGCGAACTTGGTGCGCGCGGCGGTGGGATTTTTGCAGCGGTGGCTCTCGTCCCAGATGACCACGTCGTACGTAGGCGCGGTAGCCGACCTAGCCAATCCCTTTTTGGACTTGACCTTTTTCCGCTTTGCGGCGCTGATTTCGAACAGCTTGCCCAGGCGCTCATAGTTGATCACCACCACTTCCCTGCCGCCATCGCCCTGGGACACGATGGTGCGCCTCCAGTGCGGAACGACCGAAAGCGGGCAAACAATAAGCACTTTTTTGGATTTGGCGATGGCGAGCACCGCTTCCCACGCCGCGAGCGTCTTGCCGAGTCCCACATCATCGGCCAGCAAGAAGCCGGCGCGCTTGGCCGCCACCGAGGCGGCGATCATGGCCATGGCTTTGGCCTGGTGGGGGCGCGGGGTCATCGCGTCTTTGGGTCGGGAGACCACAGGCTGCTTCGCCTGGTTGAGCCGGCGTTGAACGCTGTCTTCCCATGAGTAGGGCCGGGCCGTAAAGGGCGCCAAGGCTTTGGGCAGATCCCCGTGAACGACGAAGACGCCGTTGTCTTTGTCCCATCGGGCCCCGTTTCCGGTGGCGATCGCGCGAGACGCGAACGGCACATCGAGCACGTGGGCGGGTCGGTCTGGGGTGGCCGAGGAGGCGGAGGCCGCGCGGGAACGCGGTGCCGAGACGGTCTTTTTGGGTCGGAGAGTAGCCATGGGAGCGTCTAGTCGGCGGACCCTGGCTGGGCTCGTGTGACGAGGTTCATCGCGGCGAGCTCTGGCTTCAGCGGGGCAAGCGGATCAGGATAGCCGCGCCTCCGAGTGTGCCCGAGCGGTGTGCCGAGGCCTCGCCGCCGTGCCGCTCGACGATCCGGCGGACGATGGACAGTCCCAGCCCGGCGCCACCGGTTCTACGGTCTCGGCTGGAGTCTGCGCGGGTGAACGGATCGAAGATCCGAGTTCGGTGCGTCTCGGGGACTCCGGGGCCATCGTCTTCGAACCAGACCTCGACGTGTTCGGCGGTCGCTTTCACCCGAACCAAGACGCGGCTGTCTGCGTAGGACAGGGCGTTGCGTAGCACATTGTCGAGGGCGCGCTGCACGCTCCGCAGCTCGCCGGCAACCGACTCGCTCTCCGGTGCATTCAGGGCGATGTGGGTCCCGTTTGTGGGGGTGCGCTCGATGAGGTCGCGGACCACATCGACCAGGTCGATAGGCTCAGGCTCGACCACCGCGTCGGGGGATTGGCAGGACCACTCCAGGATCTCGTCGGCCAGGGCGCCCAGCTCACCGAGTTCGCGGCGCAGGGCATCGGTGCGGTTGGCGCGGGAGTCGTCATCGGGTGCCTGCTCTAGAAGCTCCAAGGCGAACTCTAGCCGCGCCAGCGGCGTGGCTAATTCATGGGTTACACCCTGAAGAAAAGAGGCTTGCTCTTCATGCTGGCGCTGGAGCGTCGCGGTCATTTTGTCGAATTGTTGGGCGAGCTTTCCGATGGCGTCGTTGCTCTTGTCTCGAACCCGAACGCCTAGGTTTCCACCGGCCACCTCTTGGCTGGCGGTGGTGAGTCTGCGCAGCCGACTGACCAACGGTGCCGCGATGCCGATGCTGGTCAGCAAGACGATCAGAACGGTCGCTGCG
>JBGCER010000267.1:0-7749 GCA_045106515.1 Myxococcota bacterium | reverse complement strand
CCTTGACGTACCGGTCCAAGCACAACATCGACACCCACTTCGCCGGCGTGCAGGACAGCAACCAGAACTGCATGGGCAGCGACTCCAGCGTCTACGGCAAGAAGACCTGGACCGAGAACGAAGAGTGCCTCTTCGATGGCTCGTGCAACTACGCCACGTCCACTAGCCGCGGATATACCAAGAATATCCTGGCCAATGTCTGGATCGACTCCAGCAACGAGTACTGGACCACCACGCTGCCCATCGAAGACGCCGAGGTCAAGGTCATGGTCTCTCGCGGCTGGATCTCCGACATTATGGTCAGCGACGGCGGCGGCAGCTCCTGGCGCCAGCGCTACACCCTGGACCTGTACTACGCAGACCCCGAAGACGAGGGCGCCACCTACCGCCTGTCCGGCTACTGGAGCGAAGCGGACCTCATCGTCAGCGACGACCGCTACGTCGCCGCTGTCATCGGCGGACTCCAAGAGTCCTTCGAGAACTTCGACACCTTCAAAGATGGCGAAGAGTGCAAGGACCGCGAGTCCACCGAAGAAGACTGGGAGTAGCCCTGTGTGCGGTCGGGTCAGCATGCTGGCCACACCCGAGCTCATCTTGCAGCTCTTTGGTGTGACGACCGTCCCCGAGTTCGAGCCTATGTACAACACCGCCCCCACCGACCCGGTCCTCACCGTCCGGGCCGATGGGGGCGGCGCTCGTTCGGCGTCATTTATGCGGTGGGGTCTCGTGCCGAGCTGGGCCAAAGATGCCAAGATCGGCAACCGACTCTTCAACGCCCGCAGCGAGACGGCCCACAGCAAACCCAGCTTTCGCAGCCCGTTTCGAAAGAGGCGCTGCCTGGTGCTCACCGATGGGTTTTACGAGTGGCAGCGCCAGCGCAAAGAGAAGCTGCCTTGGCGGATCCTGCACCACGATGGCCAGCCCTTTGCCTTGGCCGGACTGTGGGAGCGTTGGAGCCCGCCCGAGGGTGCGCCGATCGAGACAGCCACCGTGCTGACGATGCCAGCCAACCCATTCATCGCCGAGATCCACGACCGCATGCCGCTGATCTTGCCCGCGTCCGCATGGGCGGATTGGCTCGACCCCTCGAACACCGATTCTAACGCTATCAAGAGCCTAATTCAGCCTTACCCCCCCGAGAAGCTCAGCCGGTATCGGGTGTCGACGGTGGTGAACAATAGCCGCAACAAAGACGCTCGCTGCGCAGCCCCCCTCGACGACGCCTAGGGTGCTGTAGACTCCGGCCTCAACCGGGAGTGCCGCTCTGGCTTCGACCGCTGCCCTACTCGTGGACCGACGCTTCTGGCCCCTGTTTTGGGTGCAGTTCCTCACGGCCTTCAATGACAACGTGCTCAAGATGGGCCTGGTCTTGTTGGTCACCTATGGCGCGGACCTCTTTGGGCAGCCCGTGCTGGTGCTGGGCATGGGGGCCGGCCTGCTGAACACCTTGGGCGGCCTGCTTCTGATGGTGCCGTTCTTCCTGTTCAGCGCGCTCGCGGGGCAATTGGCGGACAAGCTCCCGAAACACAAGATGATGCGCGGTGTAAAGATCGCGGAGCTGCTGCTGATGGTCGTGGGCGCGATCGGCTTTTCCATGGCGGCGGCAGGCCTGCCGGCTTGGGGCGGCGCGGTGCTGCTGGGCCTCATCTTTTTGATGGGCACACAGTCCGCGATGTTTGGCCCCATCAAGTACGCCATGCTGCCTCAGCTCCTGCGCGAACCCGGAGAGCTGGTCGGCGGCAATGCGCTCATCGAGACCGGTACCTACCTGGCGGTGCTGCTCGGTGGGATGGCTGCGACGGGGCTCTTTGTGGGCCCGCGCGGCCTCGGTCTGCACCCCACCATCGGCCTATACGCCTTGGGCGGTGGAGTCTTGGTCTTCGCCCTCATCGGCGTGGCCGTCGCCCGAATGAGCCCGGCGGTACCGGCAGAAAAGCCGTCGCTACCCATCCAGTGGGATCCGATCCGGAGCACGTGGCAGGTGGGCAAGGTCTTGCTTCAGCGCAGAGACCTGCTCTTTGCCGTCATGGCCAATAGCTGGTTCTGGGCCTTAGGCGCCTGTTTGCTGTCTCTGGTGCCGTCGTGGACCAAAAACACCTTGGGCGGCAGCGAGCTGGTCGTCACCCTGTTCATGGCCCTGTTCAGCATCGGCATCGGCATCGGATCCGTCCTGTGCGCCCGCTTGTCCAAGGGCCGCGTCGAGATGGGACTGGTGGTGTTCGGCGCCGTGGGCATCGGCGTCTTCCTGCTGGATCTGACCCTGGGCGGGGCGCCTTGGCCCACGCCACCCGAAGGCACAAGCATCGGTATTCTAGGCATTTTATCCACGTTCTCCGGCTGGAGGATCGTGGTCGACCTGCTCGGGCTCGCCGGGTGTGGCGGCCTGTTCATGGTGCCGCTGTACAGCTTCATCTTGGACCGCGGGGCGACTGGCGAGAGAGCCCAGCTCATCGGCGGGCTCAACATTATCAACGCCTTCTTCATTGTGGTGGCCTTGGCCGCGGCCTTCGGCGGGTTGGCCCTGGGGGTGTCCGAGCGCTGGCTCTTCGGCTTGCTCGCCGCCGCCCATGTGTTCTGGATCCTCGGCTGCATCCTCTACCTGCCCAAAGAGAGCCTCAGGCTCTTGGCTGAGCTGTTGATCCGCACCTTCTACCGAGCCCGGTTCGAAGGCATGCAGAACATCCCGGCAGAAGGCCCAGCCCTGCTCATCTGCAACCACGTCAGCTACCTGGACTTCATGGTGCTGATGGCGGCGATTCGTCGGCCTCACCGCTTCGTTATCTGGCACACCTTCACCGAGATCCCCATCGCCGGTGCGCTGCCTCGGAAGTACGAAGTGATCCCCGTGTCGTCTGACCCGGAGCACCGAAAGGTGTTGGTGGCGGCCTTCAAGCAGATCGGCAACGCCCTTAGCAATGGCGAGCTGGTCATCATCTTCCCCGAAGGCTCCCTGCCCTACGAGGTCGGCCTACAACCATTTATGAAGGGTCTACAGCTGATCCTCAAACGAAACCCGGTGCCCGTCATCCCCATGGCGCTCAATGGACTGTGGGGCAGCATGTACAGCCGAAAGGGCGGCGCGGCGTTCAAGAGCTGGCGGATGCCACGGCGCACGATCTGGCTGACGGCGGCGGAGGCGGTGCCTGCCGAAGAAGGGACGCTGGAGCGGCTCAAGGACGAGGTGCAGGCGGTGTGGGATCGGCACCCGGATGATCCGTGACGTACAGCCAGACGGTCAGCCCCTACCCCGCCCCGGCCGCCCACAGCAGCAGCGGCGATAGCCAGTCTTGGGCCGGCAGGGACACGCCGACCATGTCGCCTAGGGCGCTGCCATGTTCGAGCTCGCGGGCCCGTTCGACGCCCACTTCACGCTCCGGGTCTCGAACACGCGAAACAACACGTAGAAAGCGATATACATCCCAGCCGCGATAGTCCGCAAAGTAGACGGCAGCCAGGAGCGCCCGAGGGCGAACGAGGGCGCCGAGCTCCCTGAGCACGACCTCGACGGCGTCGGCTCCCAGGCTTGGGCACAGCCCCAGGTCTTCGGCGGCTCGCCGCAGGGTTCCGGGCTGTCCGAAGCGCACATCATGTTGTAGAGCCACGGTCTGCCCAGCGCGGCGGTGGGCCACGGTCACGGCATTGGGCGACAGGCCCAGGGACTCACCGACGGGGAGCTGCACCGTATATCCACACGCTCGGACCGAGGTCCGCGGGCCACCCGACAGCCCCAGCAGCAATTGCCCGCCATCGCCGGGCTCCACACCCAGCCGCCGGCCTATCGGCGCGATCAAGCCAAGGCGCAGTACCCGTGCAAGGTCGACTGCCGAGTCGGACCGATGTTGCAGGTAGTCCTGTATAGCCCGATCAACCGCCATCAACGCATCCTCGAATCCAGGCTGGACAGGCGCCTGCACGAGAGGGTGTCGATGGAGTACTGACTCGATCATGAGACTAGCTTACCGCCAACCTCTGTGATCGTGAACGAAATCCACCGCAATCCCCGCGCCGGGCGGATCGTGCACCGGAGGCAGAAAGGGTCGAGCTCGGGGCACGGGCTCGCTTGTGGCAGACTGCGCACTCGATACGCCTCCGGAGACCGAATGCGCCGCAGTCTGTTTCAGACCCTTGGACCTGGACTATTGTGGGCTGGCACAGCGATCGGCGTCTCCCATTTGGTGCAATCAACGCGGGCCGGGGCCGGATTCGGTCTGGCCTTGCTGTGGCTGGTGATCGCCGCCAACGTCTTCAAGTACCCCGGATTCGAGGCCGGGCCCCGATACGCCGCCGCCACAGGCCGCAGCTTGCTCGAAGGCTATCGCCGGCTGGGCATGTGGGCAGTGGTGCTCTTCCTGGCGCTGACCGTATCGACGATGCTCACCGTCATCGCGGCGGTGACCCTGGTGACCGCCGGGATGGCGGCGAGCTTGATCTCCGCCGACGTGCCCGTGTGGGCATGGTCCGGCGGATTATTAGCATTGGTCGCACTTCTTCTCGGGGTCGGTCGGTTCAAGCTCCTCGACGGCCTAATGAAGGTGATGGTGCTGCTGCTGACGGTGTCCACGCTGGTCACCTTGGCCATGCTCCTGCCCACCGCCGACCTGTCGCGCCTCACCACCTGGCCCCCCATCCCGAGCTGGGACCCCACCACCCTCATCTTCTTATGTGCCCTCGCCGGCTGGATGCCCTCGGCCCTGGACACGGCGGTGTGGCAGTCTCTGTGGGGCCTCGAAAAAGCCAGAATGGAAGATCGTACCTGGTCGATGGGTGAGGCGACCCTCGACTTCAACATCGGCTATATCGGCACAGCGACGCTGGCGGTGGTGTTCGTGGTGCTGGGCGCGCTGGTGCTCCACGGAACCGGCACGCCCCTGCCTGATAGTGCAGCTGGCTTCGCAAGAACCTTGGTTGACGTCTACGCCGAGGGTCTAGGCGCCTGGGCGCGCCCGGTCATCATGATCGCGGCCTTCGCCACCATGCTGTCCACCACCCTCTCGGTCACCGATGGATTTCCCCGCGCCATCGAAGGCGGGCTGCGTCGACTCCGTCGGCCCGAGGCCCAGGCCGAGACGCGCACCCCGCTGTACTGGGGCGCACTCGGCGTCTGCATCATCGGCGCCTTTGCCGTCATCGTCGTGGTGACCGAGGGCGGATTCGGCTCGCAGTTCAAGCTGCTCATCGAGGTCGCCACCATCCTCACCGGGCTGACCGGCACGGTCTTTGGCGTGCTGAACCTGCTGGTGTTGCGCGGCTCGGAAGTGCCGAGAGAGCACCGACCCAGCCCGGCGTTCACCGCGTTCCACATCGCTGGAATCGTCTTTATGACCGCCTTGGCTGGGGTGTTGCTCTACGCGCTCGTCGCCCAAGGACTCGCCAGTTAACGCCCCTACATGCTTGATTCAGAACAATTGTCCGCCCTGTGCCAACGCCTCGACCAGCCGTCTAAAAAGGTGGAACTGGTCCGGCCGTGCATCCTCGGAGACGGCATCACCGACGCCGTCGCGCGAACCTCGCCCCCGAGCGATTCTCCGGTGCGCGTGGTGCCGGCGAGCGGCGCCGCCACACGCATGTTCCAGGCCCTCCGCCAGGCGAACGCCACAGACCTCAACGATCTGAAAAATCAGATCGATCAGGGTGAATCCGGCCTCGCACCTGCATGGACGGCCCTTCAGGGATGGTCGGGTCTGGCGCTGGGGCGCGCCCTGCCCGACACCGATCCCAGCACCGATCTACCGGGCACCCTGGACGCGCTGCGAGAGTCGGGGATCGCGGACCTCCCCAAGGGTCTCGTGCCCTTCCACCTACATGGCAACACCCACCGCACCGCCCTCGAAGGCCACCTCCGCGAAGCCGCGGTGGGCCGGACCGGCGACGTGCACCTGCACTTTACGGCCCCGGAAGATCACCTACAGACCTTCAAAGACCACATCGCCCACATCAATCAGACGGTCGCGCCAGAGCTAGGCGTGCACTTCCACGTCGAGCTTTCGGTCCAACATCCCAGCACGGACACCCCGGCCCTGCGCGACGATGGCTCCGTGGTGCGCCACCCCGACGGCACCCCCTTTGTGCGCCCCGGAGGCCACGGAGCCCTCCTCCAGAACCTCGACGCGATGAGCGGCCTCATCCGCATCATCAATATCGACAACCTGGCCCACGAAGACCATCGCGTGGCGAACCGCCCATGGGGCAATGCCTTGGTCCAAGCCCTCCTTGACCTGCGCGAGGAGCAGCGGTCCGCCATCGAGCGCGCCCTCGCCGGCCGAGACCTGCCACAGATCCGCAGCTGGCTCGCCGAGTTCGGATGGACGGGAGACCCCGATCAAGGCACAGTCTTGGCCGATCTCGACCGGCCGTTGAGGGTCGCGGCGGTGGTGCCCAGCGATGGCCAACCGGGCGGCGGCCCATTCTGGGTTCGAGATGAGCACGGCCGAATCACCGCCCAGATCGTCGAAGGGGTCGAGGTCGACGAGGCCCCAGACCAGCAGGCCATCTGGAACGCCTCCACCCACTTCAACCCCGTCGATATCGTGTGCTGGCTCAACAACGCCGACGGCGCGCCCCACGACCTGACGCGCTTCGTCGACAACAGCCGGTGGATCCGAACCCGCAAGCACGTGCTCGGCGCGCCGGCTCGCTGCTTGGAGCGCCCTGGACTGTGGAACGGCAGCATGGGCGGTTGGCTCACCCGATTTGTGGCCGTGCCCAGAGCCACGTTCAACCCCGTGAAAACCGTCGCAAACCTGCTTGATGAGCGGCACCGACCGGTCGGGTAGCGCCCTGGCTACTTCCGCGGACCCTTCACCTTCACCTTCACCGGTTCCGTCCCCTTCTCGACGGTGAACGTGCTCTTTCCCCACGTGTACTCGCCTGCAGGCACCAGTCCGCTGAACCGGCCCTCGGCAGCGATCTGCTCACTCGCGAAGGTGATGGCCGCCCGGCGGTCCGCTTGGAACGGCTGCATCGCCGGCGTCAGCACCCCGACGCCTTTCGACGAAACCGTAATATGGCCGTACTCATTTTGCAGTTCGGCGAGCCAAGCGCGCGCCCGCTCATCGAGGCTTGCTTGTTGTTCGAGCGCCATCTTGAACGCCACCAAAAGGCGCTCGCGGCACACGAGCATATTGCCCGTCGCCCGGGCGGCTTCGGCTCCCATGAACAGGTCGGACGAGGTCAGCTCCACGCCATCGAGCGCCTCTAGGGCGCGGTACGTTCGGGCGGCCGCTGGATAAGCGCCCCGATCGATGAAGCCTTGCAGCTGCTCGGTGAGCCGTCGCGCTTCACCCGATCCATCCGCCGCCAGGGCTGGGGGGCCCATGACGGCCCACATGCACAGGAAAACTAGGGCTCGCAAAGGCGCCTCCGCGACATTCAACCCCCTAACGGGCCAGAACGTCCAAGCTTGGCTTGTCAACGCATCAACACCTTGAGCAGCGCATTCACCGCCGTGCCATAGGGCGGTCGAACCACAAAAGACCCATTCAAGCTGGGTTGGTAGAAGACCGAGCGCTGATGAGAGAACGTGTTGAACCCCGCCACTCCGTGGTAGGCGCCCATTCCGCTGGACCCCACGCCCCCAAACGGCAGATCGTCCACCGAGATGTGCAGCAGCGTGTCGTTGACCGTCGCGCCCCCGGAGGTGGTTTTCTGGAGCAGGGCATCGGCCCGCTTGCGGTCGTCATCGAACACATAGAGCGCCAGAGGATGGGGGCGATCGTTGATGTACTGCACCGCCTCATCGATGTGGTCCAC
>JBGCER010000266.1:0-5107 GCA_045106515.1 Myxococcota bacterium | reverse complement strand
TGTGTTGTTGGGAGAGACGATGATGGTGGGCTCGGCCTACTACCGGATCCCCATCGCGCGGCAGATGAACGAGAAGCTCGGCCCCTTCGTCATGCGCGACGTCTTCGTGCAAGCGGGCGGATCCGCGGGTAACTTCTGGTCCTTTCGACCCCCTGAAGAAGAAGGCAAGTACTACTTCGACAATCAGGGCGACAAGGTTGCCTACGACAAAAAGGACGTTCGCCGAGAGATTCCCTTTGTGGACGTCGCTCGAAAGAACGGAAATTACCTGCTGACGGACTTGTCCGCAGAAATCAGGGTCAGCTCTTTGCTGGCAGGAAGCGCATTCAACAGCATCCTGAGGGTTAGCTACGGCCTTCAACCTGTCACAGGCATCTTCGACGTCAGCGGCGACGATATCAATGAGACGACCAACAACCTCCAGGACAGCCGGGTATCCACAGAAGTGGAGCAAGGCGGACCGAGGATCTACCTCGGAATCGGGACGGGATTCTAGATGACATCACGATCCAACTACCGCAGCGTCTCGGCGCTCTTCCTGACTTCCGCGCTGGTCCTCACGGCCTGTGGTCGTGACGTGCAGCCTGCCGAAGTCAAATTGCTCAACGTGGGTCTCAACCCCAATGAGATCGGCCCAGCGCCCACGCCATATGGCGGAATCGTCGAGCTGAATCACATCGACCTGGCTGGAGGGGCGCTGCCGCTCCGTGCATTGGGTCTGTCTAGCTTCAACGAAGCCGGGCCCGACCTCGTCGGCATGGCGCCGCCCTACCAGACGGTGTTTGGGTTGTCGTATCTGTTCGACACCCGCCTTCGCGGAGCCACAAACCTAACGTTGGTCATGCCCTCGGCTCCGGCCGCTCCGGGCGCTTGCTACACGCAAATCGCGCCTGAAGGCCCATTCGACAGTGGCTTCAACACCGTCGATGTCGGTGATGCCATCACGTTCTCCGACGCCGAGACCGGCAAAGACGTGGCTGCGCTGAACCGGGTGCCGCGGGACTACCCCCCCGAGGCCAGTCGACTGTCGGTCTACTACCAAGTGCTTCAGGGCTACAGCCCGACCGCCAAGACCAACTACCGCCCCGTCGAAGGTTCGGACGATCCACTCGACATGGAAGTTGTGGAGTATCGTCCGGCGAACTTCCCGTTCGGACGGCCCATGAAGATGAGCTGGCCGGGCGGCTTTACGTCCTTCGACAAGCCGGTTGGCTCTATTCCGCAGTCGTTCCAACCGGATGGTGCGCTGATCACGCTGCCCCAATCGCTCGACGCGGTGAAGATGGACTGGACCGGTCCGTTGTACAAGTACAGCATCCAAGACCGTCAGTTCGTCAGCGGCGGCGAGTCCGAGACCGTGTCCACCTGCTGGGAGTTCACGTCCCGGTTGGAGTGGGGAGGTGGCCCCCCCGCAGACGTGGCTGATTGCCTCAACGAGGTCGGCTACCCGCGCGACCAGTTCGTCTACCGCGCCTTCGGCGGCCAGATGTACACCGGCCCTTGGGCCACCGAAGACGGCGTGACCTTCTCTTGGGAGCCCGACGAGAGCGATGACACGATCGTGCTCGCCGTGAAGTTCCTGGCGCCGCTCGATCTGACGCAGCCCGACTTCAACTACCGCTCCGCGCCCATCGACCCCGACAACTTCGATCTGGGCTTCCGGCCCGCGCAAGTGTGCGAGACCGAAGAAGACGGTGTGGACTACCGCCTCGACGAGGCGAACTACTCCCCCGATGGCTCCACCAGCGCTGCCCTGCAAGGCAATCCCTCACAGGTGCTGGCCCAGGTCGTGTGCAACATTCCCAAGCAAGACGGCAACTTCACGTTGGCGCAGAGCACCATCGCGGACGCCTATGACTACGCCAAGTCCAAGGGTGCTGGCGGGGCTCTGTTCATGATGGGTCGCACCCAGTCCGTCGAGGTGGCCACGCCCGACGTCAAAGACCCCTACGACAACCGCCATGAGGTGAGCCCGATTCTGCTCTCCACCAAGGCCATCAAGATTGGGCGGTTCTTCTGGGACGAAGACACGTCTGCCGATGGAGGTGCCCAATGACGCGTTCTCTGGCCCTGAACGGCCTCTCCGCCGTCTGTCTCGCATCCCTCGCTGCGTGTGGTGGCGGCCAAGAGGCTTACTACACCTCCGGCCTCACGGTGCAGGTGCTTCCTACGCTCGAACCTGACTTCGAAGCCGGCAATGCCGGTGGCCAAGAAGTCACGATCAGCGGAGCCAACTTCGGCGATGACGTGGACAAGGTCGTGGTTCTCCTCGACAACCACAACGCTGAAGTCCTGTCGGTCACCAATAATGAGATCGTGATTCGGACCCCCGAAGGGCCGATCACCGGCGGTCCCGTCGACGTCCTCGTGGCCACGCCCAATGGCTATGCTCGTCTTGAGCCCAATGGCGATTTGGCACCTTACACCTATGGTGCCGGCGAGTTTGATGGCGAAGGCGAGGTTCTCAAGGGCAACAGCTTCTACCGGGACCAGCGCCATTACATCCAGGTCAGCAACCTCTGGGACAGCTGCTACGGCGGTCGTGCCATTCCGGCGTGCGCCAATATCTCGATCAATGGTGAGACTGGAACCGCGGGCCAAGGCGAGTTCTACCAGTTCCCATACCCGCGGCTGCACACCACCCAGATCGGCTGGTTGACGGCCTTCGATGTGTCGCCTGGAGAGTGGACGGTGCGTCCGCCGACCGCGGCCTTCCCCAATGGCATCGACGATCTTCGTAAGGCCGAGATGGAGCCCTTCGCCTTGGTGAACCCGCTCAATGCGGGCAATCCAATCTGCGTCAACATGACCGAAGAGAGCATTCAGAACGGCACGATCGACTGTAACCAAGCTCGCTTCGACACCCGTGAGTACGATCTGGGTCGCTTGGAGTTCTGTGAAGTCGACGATCAGGAGTCCGGTGGCACGGGTGACTTCCGTGCAGACTGGCCGATTATGCGTGAGTTCTTTGAGCCCAATGCCCAGGGTGATGTGAACGTCACCTTGGAGTCGTTCGAGCTGCAGGTCATTGAGGACCTGGTTCTGCCTCCGCCCCTGGTCGTGGACTCCGAAAAGGGCTTCAACGTGCGCACGACGGATCCGTCCGTGCTGCTCGCCCCCATCGAGACCTGCACCGATGGCAATGATGACGGCGAAGTCACGCTCGATGAAGAAGGGATCGTCCTGACTTGGGAGCCCCTCGCCACCGACTTCTTGTCCCAGGACAACGTCAACACCTACATTCACGTCTCGATCACGTCGGTGGACTTCACCTGGTACGGCATCGAGCAGCAAGGCGTGCGGGCGACCGTGGTCGTACCCGACCGCAACGAAGCCGTGTTCGACGAAGAGAGCGGTCTTTGGACGTCGCGGGTCAACATCCCCAACTCGGTCCTCTACCAGCTTCCTACGGTTGAATCTAACTATTCAGAGGGTACCGAGTTTGGCGCCTACCTGGGCACCTACGACTCGAACGCAGGACTTCTGTGGATGGAGATCTACCGGGTCACCGACTACAAGATCGACACCAACGATGGCGAGCTCATCTTCTCGTACTCCACCGGCGACATCGCCATCGTGGACTATGACAACCCGCTGGATCGCCCTGGCACCTGCGAAGACTGTGTCGACAACGACGACGACGGGTGGCGTGACGAGCTGGATCCCGACTGCAACGATGACTTCGGCGGCAATGGCGAGACCGAAGAGGCGTCGACCTCGATCTACACCTGCAACGACGGCATCGACAACAATGGCGATGGCCTGGCGGACTCGGACGATCCGCTGTGTGAAGCCGGTTGGAACAACGAGAGCACCTGCTTCGACGGCGTCGACAACGACGGTGACGGATGGCGCGACGAAGATGATCCGGACTGCGCCGACGGTGTGAACTCCCAGGAAGACGGGGCCACGGTCGCGGGAACCTGCAATGATGGGTTGGACAACGACGGGGATGGCTGGATCGACGCGCAAGACCCTGCGTGCGCAGACGCGACCCTCACCGAAGACGACGGCTTCTCGGGCACGGCCTGCAATGACGGCGTGGACTCCGACCTACACGGCGACCCGGACCATCTCGACATCTACTGCATCCTCAACGGCGGCAGCTCCGACAGTGAGCAGCCCTCGCCAGGCTCTGCGTGTCGCAACGACCGCGACGATGACAATGATGGGTTCTTCGACCTCAACGACCCGGACTGTGAGTACGCCCCGTACAACCGCGAACGGGACATCTTCCACGACCCCGCGGATGACACCAAGGTCTTCGTGCCGGAGTGCTACGACAACCTCGATAACGACGGCGATGGCTTTAAAGACGCCGATGACCCGTCCTGCTGGAACGCAGCGCTGGGCTTCGCCCCAGACGGCTTCATGAACAATGAAGGCGCGGTCACGGCGAGCGGCTGCAACAACGGCATCGATGATGATGGCGATGGCTGGCCCGACGCGGCAGACCCTGACTGTGTGGCGGGGGACGCCGGCGCGCAGACCGAGATTGGGTTCGGCGACACATTGTGCAATGACGGACTGGACAATGACGGCGATGGTGACATCGATGCCGCCGATGAGCGGTGCCGCACCGCCCTGGGCAACTTCGAGGGCTAGGCATCGGATCGTCGCTACATCGGCAAAGCATCATCCTAGAGCTGGACGCCCTTGGGTGATGCGTTAGAAGCCGGGGGTTCGCAGCGGCGGGGAGACCCCTCGATCTGCGCCTATCCCCGCTCTCACGGCATCCTTGACATGGTCAAGGGGGCCGTTAATACGCGGGGGCTTCAGAGCCCCACAACGTGTGTGGCTCCTGGAGTGGGACCTCGGTCCCGTCCATCGGTCTTTGAAATTCAGACAGAAGTGGAAGGCGAGCGTTTCGTCAGTGGGAAAGCTTCGGCGGACTCATTGACACCAATAGAGAAAAGTCGGCTCTTCGGAGTCGCAGTACCTTGTGAACCATTTTCGGATGGAGCAAGGACTTGAGGATGCTTCGGCATCACGCCAAAAATCAAACTGGAGAGTTTGATCCTGGCTCAGAGCGAACGCTAGCGGCGGGCTTAACACATGCAAGTCGAGCGCCCTTCGGGGAGCGGCGGACGGGTGAGTAACACGTGGA
>JBGCER010000265.1:0-4048 GCA_045106515.1 Myxococcota bacterium | reverse complement strand
TTGCGATCTCGGTCCCACAGATGTTCGTGATAGCCCGCGAAGGTCCACGACACCGCACCCGTGTTTTCCCACGCATCCGCATGAACGGCGGCGATCATCTCGCGCGCTAGGGCATCGGCTTCGGCGCTCGGAGCCGACACCGGGTGGGACTCATGCAGGAAGAACAGGCCGCCGAGGCACACCGCGAGGCCCCCGAAGAACAGCGCGCCAGCGCCGATCAGGATCCGCCCTCCCCACTTCAAGCCCCGCTCCGAGTGCGGTCCACGAATGGCTTATTCAGCTGTTCGGAAACCGTCTTTCCAAGCTTTCGCGCCTCGCTTAGGTCCGCCGTCGACTCTAGCCATAGGACCGCCTCATGGGCGCGGCTGCGAGGCCGTTGCGCAGGGTCCCACCGCAGGCCCATCACGTAAAACCGCTGGTCTCCGACCGCTTGGCCAAAGACGTCCACGCTCGAGAAGGCCGCGAGAGGCTGCCGGTCGCCGGGGTGCCGGAACAGCGTACGGGTCCCCTGCACCACCGTGCCAGCCACTGGATCGACGGTAATCCAACGTTTAAAGCGCAATAACGCAAACCCAACGGTGGCCCAGATCGAGCCGGTCGTCACCAAGAGCACCCCATTGGATGCGTTGTCGATCCACGACAGCCCGGCCAAGGTGAGCAGGCCTACAACCACAGCACTACAGCCTGGGAGCAAGAACACCAGGGAGGCGATGATCGTGGGGGTGCGCTCGGAAGCGGTGGTGAAGGTCAGGGCAGCACTCATGGAGACCGGCTAACGGTGGCTGACCCATGACTGCCACCCTGCCCACACCCTCTCCGGGCCCCGCACGAGGCCTGGTTCGCCACAGCCTCGCCGCGTTGTACCCACGCGTGGGAGGCACCGCAGGCGTCGATGAGACCGGTATAGACTCCTTTCTCGACCGGCTCTATGCAGAGGCTCCGCCGCTGATCTGGTGGGGGCTCGTCGCCGCGTCGCTCGCGTATCAATGCTCACCTGTTCTCACGGTGTATCGCCCACTTCCCGCCGCTTGGCTCCGGCCAATAATGGCGGATACCCACGCGGATAGGGCCTGCCGCACCCGCGTCTACGTGCTGCGGCAGGCCTGCTTCCTGCTCAAGACCTTCGGCGGCATGTGCTGGGGTGCCGATCCGGAGGTGCGCAAGAGCATCGGGTGGAGCGGACACTGACTCACCTGTCGTACCGGCCTGCAGGCACCCATCTAGAGCTCGATGCAGACGTCGTTGTGGTGGGGTCCGGTGCGGGTGGTGCAGCCTGTGCGCACACCCTCGCCCAGGCGGGCCTGTCGGTCATCGTGGTCGAAGCGGGACCGTGGCGCACGCCACCGGAGATGCCGGACGACTTCTATGGAGCCTTGCGCGACCTCTTCGATGACTGGCAGAGCACCGTTACGATCGGGCGAGCGCTCTGGCCGGTCGTACAAGCGCGGGCCGTCGGCGGCACCACCGTGATCAACTCGGCGATCTGCGTGCGCACGCCGCTCAAGGTGATCGAGAGTTGGGGTCAAGAGCACGGCCTCGATGCACGGCACTACGCCCAAGAACTCGAGCGGCACCAAGCCGATCTGGAGCGAGAGATCGGGGTGGAAGACGCGGTTGGAGAGGTGCTCGGTCGCCACAATGAGCTGGCGATCGAGGGGGCGGCAAAGCTCGGTCATACCGATCCGCCCATGCGGCGCTTCGTCCAAGACTGCGAGGGCCGGGGCCGGTGCACCATGGGGTGCAAAGCCGGTCGAAAACAGAGTATGGACCTCACTCTTCTGCCTCGGGCGATGCAGCATGGCGCCACCGTCGTGTCTTGCGCTCCCGTCCGGAAGATCGGCTTCGAAGGTCGACGAGCGTCGGGGGTCACCGGGTATTTCGTGCATCCCCTCACCCGCCGCAAGGGCGCGTCGTTCCAAATACGCGCCCGCCGAGCTGTGGTGCTGGCGGCCTCTGCCACCCACACGCCGGCCCTGATGCGACGCTCGGGACTAAAGGCGAAGAGCGTCG
This sequence comes from Myxococcota bacterium, assembly GCA_045106515.1. GTDB lineage: Bacteria > Myxococcota_A > UBA796 > UBA796 > REDI01. Next base: position 2,038 of record JBGCER010000265.1, on the reverse strand, counting down.
GCGCACAGTTCAGAGCACACCCCGGTAATGGCGTCTTGGGGGTCTACCCGGACGTGGTCGATCTCAACCGCGGCGCGACCCAAGGGTGGAGCAGCCTGGCCCACGATGGGGTCAAGCTTGAGACCTTGGCATTGCCCCTAGAAATGCTCGCCGCCCGCCTACCCGGCGGCGGCACCGCCCTCATGCGCCGCCTGGCCCGATCCCGTCACGTGTCCCATTTGGTGCAGGGCCTCAATGCCACGACCGTCGGCCGCGTCGGAGTGGGGTTCGGCGGCCGGCCCACCATCCGCTACACCATGAATCGGCCAGACCTGTACCGGCTTCGCGCGGGCTTCCACCTGCTGGCTCGGCAACACATCGCCGCAGGAGCCACCTCCATCATGCCGGGCATCGCGGGAATCCCCCCCGAGCTTCTCCCCGATGAGATCGACCAGATCTTGGACGTGCCGCTCCAACCGACTCGGTTCTTGTGCATCTTGTCCCACCTGTTCGGCGGCGCCGTGATGGGCCGAGACCCCAAAACCAGCGCCACCGATCCGCTGGGAAGAGTGTGGAACACCGAGGGTTTGATCGTGGCGTGCGCGGCGGCCATTCCCACAACCTTGGGCGTCAATCCGCAGCACACGATCATGGCGCTGGCCAGGATGCGGGCGGAAGAGATCGTCGAGGACGGACCCGGTCGACGTCCGACACAGCGTCGGTCATAGTACAGACCCAACGAGGCTCCTCGATGCTCGCGTTACTCACTGTCCTGTTCGCGCTCACCGCCCACGCGTCCGAGCCCAGCCGATTGCTGGTGGAGGCAGACCGACGGGTGGACCGGGCCGACTATGAGGTCGCCCTCGACAAGCTGAAGGCGGTCGACGCTACGGCCCTCGACCCGGCAGACCGAGCCTGGTGGCTGCGCATGACCGCCGATGCGCATCGGCAAGCCGCCCTCGACAAAGGCACCGCAGATCCAGCCTTTCACCTAGACAAATCTTACGAAGCCCACGCCCAATGCATGCAGGCCACCGCCAAGGGAACCGCCTCACACCGCAGGCAGTGCACCGAGCGCGCCCCCGAACTCACTCGTGCCATCGAAGCCCGCTCTGGACTGCTGCTCACCATCTTGGAGCTGGGAGGCGCGGCGGCTCCCTCCGAGGCTGCGGCCCGGTGTGATCAGCTCGGCGCGCTGGTGCCGAAAACGCTCACCTCCGCACTCTGCGAGGCACGCCTGGCGTGGGCGCGGAAGGATGTTGAGCGAGCGGAGTCCGCGCTCACGCGCGCCATCGAGCGAATCGATCAGGCTCGGGACGGCGAGTTCGACGGGATCGCGGCGCGCGCCCTGTCCACCCCGCTCAACGGACTCGGCGACATCGACAAGACCCAAGAATTACTCTCTTTGATCCCCCAAACCCATCGGGACGGCGTGCAGGTGCAGCGGATCCTCAAGAGCCTGGACCGATACAAGACCTCTCTCGAACCCCGAAAAACGGCGGCGTACAGCGACAACTCGCTCAAGTCGTGGACCGCGTGGGTTCGTGGACTCACCGAGGCTGGCCTGGACGCGCTGGCGGTGACAGAGGCCGAAGAAGCCGCCAAACGCTTCCCCGACGACCCCGCCCTGCACGAGATCATCGCCATCACCTTCATCAATGCATCCGCGCGGCTCCCGCCCTACGAAGGACCGGCGCGTCTCGACCGCATGCGCCGGCAGCGCACCTGGTTGACCCGAGCACAACAGGCGGCCACCCAGTGCTCGCAGCTCAAGCCGGATCACCCTCGCTGTGGGGCCCGCGCGTCCACCCTGGCGGCGCAGATCACCCAACTGCAGGCCCAGCTCCAATGATCGACGAGCCCTTGCCCGCGCACGCCTCCTCCGAAGCCCGCGCCCAGAGACACGCGGCGGTCCTGCTGACCGTGAAGTCCCTGCTCGCCGATGAAGAGGACTGGATCGCGGCCCTCGCCACCATCGCTTGCGAATTGCACCACGCCTTCGAAGGCTGGCACTGGACCGGTTTTTATCGAGTGGTCGCACCGGACCTGCTCAAGGTCG
>JBGCER010000264.1:0-3407 GCA_045106515.1 Myxococcota bacterium | reverse complement strand
GGCGGTGTCGGCCTGGCCGAGCAAGACCTCGACGGTGGCGGTCATGTCAGGCCGCAGGGAGAGGTCGGTGGGGATGGTGTCGAGGGCGAGCCTGACCTCGACGGTGCCCCGCTCTGGGTCCACCAGGGGCGCGATGTGCGAGACCTTGGCGTCGAGGGTGCGGCGTGGAAAGGCCTCGAAGACGACCTTGGCGGTCAGCCCGAGAGTGAGCCGGCCAAGGTGGGTTTCATCGGGTGTGATCCGCACCTCTAGGGCGCCGCCTCCGGAGAAGCGCACGAGCGGGTCGCCGGGCCGAACGACCTGGCCGGCGGCGACGAGGCGCTGGAGCACGATGCCAGCCGTCGGGGCTCGGATCCGGGTGCGGTCTAGACCGATCTGCGCGCTTTCCAAGGCGGCTTGGGCCCGGGCCAGGGAGGCGGCAGCGGCGGCGGTGTCGGCTCCGGTTTGCCCGGTGGCGGCCGCTTCGAGGGTCGCCGCGATGCTCTGGCTCTTGGCGGTGTCTCGCCGCTGGCGCGCTTGGTCGAGGGCCGCTTCGGTGAGAGCCCCCTCGTCGAACAATCGTTGACTTCGTTCGAAGTCTTTTATCGCTTCATCGGATTCGAGTTTCGCTTGTCGTAGGCGCTCGCCGGCGACCCGGCGGCCGACCCCGCGCACTCGCCCCAGCCGGGCCTCCGCCTCGGCGACAGCGGCGTCGGCTTCGCGCACTCTGGCGGCGGCTTCCTCATCGGCCAGGCGCAGCAGTAGGGTGCCGGCCTCGACGGCGTCGCCTTCGTCTACGAGGACCTCCACGACGGTGTTCTGCACCATGGAGCCTAGCTCGGTTTGTGCCGGCTGAGCGACCCGTCCAGTCAGAAGAAGTGTCTCGCTGATTGGGCTAGAAACCGCATTATAGCCGACTCGGCTCGGGCCCTTGGTGGTCCGTACCAGCCACCACGTGAGGCCTCCGCCCACAAGCAGCACAAGTACACACGCGCTGACGATCCACCAGGCCTTGTTTTTCATGGGCCTGAGCTAGCCCGTCGGCCCGGAGACGACGAGCTAGTCGCAGCTTTCGAGGGTCATAGTGAGCGTGGGCTCCTGGCCGGACGCGTCGGGTCCGGCGAAGGCCGCTAGCGATCCCGAGGTGTCGGAGAAGAGGCCGAGGCTGACCTCATCATCGGTCAGGTCACCGCTGTAGCTCCAGGCCGAGACGTCGAGCTCGAACTCATTGGCGGCTGCGGTGGTGATGGAGGAGAGGCCGCCATCGCTCACAGTGCCGTCCACTTCGAGGTTGCCGTAGGTCAGGGTCGAGGGAACCCAGCCGTCATCATCGCTCACCGCAACCTCAACGGTGGGCGAGCCGAGCGCGCCCCCGCCGGTCTCGTAGGCGGACAAAACGGCGGAGCGGATGGTGGCGGTATCATCGATGCTGCTCAGGTCGAATTGGTACCAACCTACGGCGTCGTAGCCGGTGTCGAGGCCGATGGTGACCTCGTCGCTATCATCGACGGTGCCGGCGTCGTAGTCGACCGAGACGCTGTCGCTCGCCGTGAGGACGATGGAGCAGTAGGTCACGTCGGCCGTCGCCGTGGCTTCGGGTCCGTCATCGGTGCCGTCGTTGGCCACCACCGCGCACGCCCAGGTCTCGTTGGGGCTGGTGGCCGAGGCGTCGATGGTGTCTCCGGACAACGTGGTGGTGAGGGTTGTTCCTGTGTAATTGACTCCGTCGACGGTCCAGCTGATGGTGTAGCTGAGGCTGTCGGCGTCGGCGTCGGTGCTGGCCGTCGAGATCGAGCAGATCAGGTCTTCGTCGTCCTCGACGTCGACCGAGGCGATGCTCACCGATGGGGCTGTGGGCGCCGTATTGCCAACGGTGACCGATGCGGTCTGGTCGGTGGTGTCGTCTCCATCATCGACCGTGACGGTGACCTGCACCACATCGTCTTTGGCGAAGTGGCTCGCGGCGAGCGTGTCGCTGGTCGCACCGGATACCGCCGTGCTGTTGACGGTCCAGGCGTAGGTGGTGGTGAGCGTGTCGCCGTCGAAGTCGTTGGACACTGCGGTGGCGGTGATCGCCTCGTCTGTGCCGGGGCTCGATGGGCTCAGGCTGACGCTCGTGAGGGTCGGCGCGGTATTGCCGATCGTGGCCGAGGCGGTGACCGCTGTGCCGCCGCCGTCGTCATCGAAGGGGGTGGCGGTCACCACCGCTACGGCGTCCTTGGTGGCGCCGGTGAGATCCAGAGTCGGCCCTGTGCCCGCGTCGACGCCGTCGAGGGTCCACGCATATTCGATGGTGACGCTGTCTCCGTCGGCGTCTGTTGTGGCCCCTGCGGTGGCGGTGAGGGTGTCGCCGGGGAGGGGCGTCAGGTCGGATAGCCTCACGTTGGCCAGCGTTGGAAGGCTATTATCGATGGTGACGGCTGCGGAGGACAGGGTGTTGCCGGTGTCGTCCAGGTCATTGGCCGTGGCGCTGCAGACCACCTGGTCGCCCTTGTTGAAGAGGCTGCCGTTCAGGGTCTCGCTCGTGGACACGGAGGTGCCGTTGACGGACCAGTCGTAGTCGTAGTTCTCGGCGTCCTCGTCCAGGTCGCTCCAGCCCGAAGGGGTGCAGGTCAGCACGGTGTATTCGAAGGCGGTGGTGGGGTCCACAGCCACGGCGGTGAAGGCAGGGGGCGAGTTGATGACCGTGACGCTGGCTGCGCTGACGGTCGCGGAGTCCGTGTCGCCGTCGTTGGCCACGACCGAGACGCTGACCACCTCGTTCTTGGCGAAGACGTCGCCCGAGAGGGTCGCTCCGCTCTCGCCGCCGACGACGCTGCCGCCCACGGTCCACTCATAGGTGAAGCTCAAGGCGTCGGAGTCCGCGTCGGTGGCGTCGACCGTGGCCGTGAGCACGTCATCGGTGTCGGGGGAGGTCGGGGCGAGCGTGACTGTATGGACGACGGGAGCCGTGTTGACCGCGGTCGCGGTGGGGGACACCACGGCAACGCCGTCGTCGAGGCCATCGTTCGGGGTGATGGACAGCTCGATGGTGTCGCCCTTGTTGAAGGAGGTGCTGGTGAGCACGGGGTCGGTGCTGACGACGGTGCCGTCGACGGACCAGGCGTAGACGAGGTGGATGGCGTCTCCATCCGCGTCCGCTGCGCCATTGACGGTGGCCGTGATGCTATCGCCTTCAGCGGGGGATAGATTGTCTAGGGTGATACTGGCGATTTCAGGCAAGCTGTTGAGAACGCGCACCGGAGCGCTCCGCAGGGCGCGCCCGTCTTCGATGCCATCGTGTGGGGTGGCGACGCACACGATCTGCTGCCCGCGATCGAAGTAGTCGCTGGTCAGAATGGCTCCCTCGAACGCAGGACGACCCTCCACTTCCCAGCTCAGTCGGACCTCGTCCTCGTCGCCATCAGCGTCGAAGAAGCCGCTGTAGC
>JBGCER010000263.1:0-2631 GCA_045106515.1 Myxococcota bacterium | reverse complement strand
GCCGGCGTCGCTCTCGTCGCCGGTCCGGTCGTTGACCCAGCGGGTCTGGAAGTCGCCGTAGCGGAGCGCGTCGTAGTGGCGGCGGATGCGGGTGAGGCGGGCGATGTGCTGGAAGGTGGCGCCATCGGTACGGTAGCCGCTGCCCCAGAGCGGCTCGCGGTTCGTCGGGTCGTTGCCGCCCTGGAAGTCCTGCTCGGTGCCGTAGTAGAGGCACGGGATGCCGTCTTCCGTGAGCAGGTAGATGAGCGCCGCGTCCGCCGGGCGCGACGCTGCCCGAGCCCTGCATCGAGTCGTCCCACTGCCTGTTCGTGTTGATGTCGTAGTGGGACGCCTGCCCGAAGCGGTTGGTCACGATGTCGAGGATCACCACCATCCCGCGGGCGCTTGCCTCGTCGACGAGGTGGCGCAGCGTGGCGAGGTCGACCGTCACGCGTTGGCCACCACGGCTTTCCGGCCGATGACGTCCCTGGTGGGCAAGAGTCTGAGGGGTAGGCAAGACCTCTACCGATTGGCCCGGCTCTCGCGTCGCCGCCAAACGATCGCACCCACGATCGCGAGTACGCCGACCGCGGCCACCGGCGCGAGACTCGCAATGGAGCCGTCGTGAGTCGCGCCCCCCGGGGGGCTTGAACGGCGTAGCACCGCGCGCGCCCATGACCCTTGCGAAGGCTCGCTGACCCAGCCGATCAGCACGGGGGCACTGCGTCCCAGCTCTCCCTCGCACCCGTGACCATCCTCCGGATACACTCCGACGAGCGACGTAGTACCAACCTGAATCATGCACTCAGCGCGTGGATGTTCTGTCCGCCGCAGCGGCAACCTGGAGACGTAGATGTACTCCGTTCTTTCCTTGCCCCATACCGCGGACGGGTAGACCACAATCCCGCCGGGATTGTGACGAATGTCCTCCACGACCGCCTGGTTGGGTATTCGAAGCACGCCTCCGCTGCCGAGATCGATGTCCAGCGGCCCCACTCTCGGTAGGTCAACGGGCTCGGGACGGAACGCTCCGAGCAGTGTCATTCCGTCCAAGGGGTCATTCGATGCTGCGAGTATGACGACGCGGAGTGCCAGGCCGTCATCGTGCTCCAGGTACCCGAGACTCGTGCCGTCGCCGCAGCTTGCGCTCAGAGCGCGAATCCCTCTCGTCGTGACGGACTCTCGCAACTCTGTGTCACATACGGATTCCGCATGCCCACGGCGGGGGGCCTTGAAGAGGGTGTCTTGGAGCAATGCACGAGTGCCGTCCCGGGTGGTCACTAGGCAGCCGCGTGGGCTGCCAGTCGCAGTGCCCTCCAGGTTCACGGACCACGGGATGGAACAGGGCCGCTGGAGGTCGGCTCGAGCCGGGCTTGACGTGCCGAGCGCGACGCAGGCAAGCAAGAGCCCCAAAGTCCGAGGGCGGGTGAGATGCCCATTGTCCTTCGTTGGGCGAAGGCTCTCTACTTGCCGGGAACTCTGGGAAGGAACGGTCACTACTGACCATGCTGGTAGATGGGAAAGTAGTGATCGCTTCCAGAGTTAGAGGTTTCTCTTGCAACTAGGTCGCTTCGACGCCTCTGCTGGTACACGGCTTCGGGTCGGTGCTGGCTTCTCGCTCGATTGAGGAGATAGAACGCAAGCGCTTGCCACTGGCCTCCGCCGACCCACGGTCCGCGCCGAATGTAGTGCGGTTGCCCGGTTTCTGCGGTGCGGTCAACGTTGATTCTTACGAAATCGTTTCCGGCGTTACTCTCGCTCCCCATTCCCATTATATTGCCCTCCCATCCGGGATACGTTACGTATCTGCTGCGGCTGTACCTTTCGTTGAATCCGACAAGGTGGCCGATCTCATGGCTCAGCGCATAGTTGATGCTACCGGGTCTTTGTCAATCGTACGTTTCTAGGGTAACGTGGCCCATTGAGACGTGCCGGCGCGACCAGGCAATTACTCGCCTCCTGAACACGCTTGTCTGGTCAGTCGCCCCGGCGACGACGAGGTTGATGCCGTGAGGACCGGCCGGCTCCATGTCTGCGATGATTCGGCTCCACCGATTGTCGCTGTCTCGATCCCGGGTCCGCCGCCCGTAGACCCTTCCCGGCAATCGTTCGAGCTCGAGAGGATGGCCGCCGAGGTTGTGAAGCGCTCGTTGCTCCATTGGCGTCTGAATCCCGCGCACTTGCGATGAGAAGGCGAAGTGAATCGAGACCCCCGAGCCAAAGGTCGAGGTCCACGTGCGCCCCGTCCAGAACCGGCGCTGCCGAGCGTGCGTGCTCCAGCATCGTAGGCAGCTCAACCGGGAAGTCCTCTTCCACGGGACCCACGGCGAGCGTGAAGTGGCCGTGAAAATACTTGTGAGATCTCAGGTCTGAGATGTGCCAGACAATTGCCATGCGCTGTGAGCACCGACCTGGCTGGCTGGCAAGGGCACCAGCCTCACTCCGCCCACGGGTCGATATCCTCCGCCTCAGAAGGTCTGGTGGTCTGCGGCGGGCACCAGCACGACGCCCTCGAACGGGCCGAGTTCGACGTCGAGCGAGCCGTCCGCGCCCACGGTGTAGCTGCGGCCTTCGGTGCCCAACACGTCGCGCAGCTCGCTGCCGGCGGGCGCGGTGACGGTCATCGTGTCGCCCTCGAAGCCGGTCCGGCCG
>JBGCER010000262.1:0-20667 GCA_045106515.1 Myxococcota bacterium | reverse complement strand
CCGGCCCGCAGCGTTCGCTCCGGGCCGGCCCAAGCCTTGGCGGAACCGGCGGTGCACGCCGATCCCCGTCTGCCGACCCTAGAGGCCGTCGAAGTTCGTGGCCTTAATGGCGACTTCCGCGAGCGCCACACCCGGCTTGGTGCCCTCGTAGGACTCCAGAACCTTCACATTGACCAGGCCCCAAGCGCTGCCGGAGTAGCCGACAATACTGGGCAAAGCGAATGTTTGGGGCTTGTTGGTGTCCGCCACATCGTAGACCTTGGTCTTGTTGGCGCAGGTGATCTCTATCTTCTTGGGTCGCGCGTAGGGCTTGGGTCCCGGGGTGACGACCAAGCTGCTGACGCCCCAACCTTGGGCTTCGACCGCGAAGGTCGGCATCTCGCCTTCGGCACCCACGAAGTAGGTGCGCGCATTGCCATCGAGCATGGCCATCGCATCTTTGCCCTCCATGGCGGCAGGCTCTTCGCCCACGAAGACCGCAGTGGCGTCCATCTCCTTGAGCAGCACCTTGACCTCGCCCACGGCGATGCTCGGGTAGTCATCTCCAGCGGTGATCTTGGTCACGATGAGCTTGACCTTGCCGCCACCGAGCTCGCTGCCCACCTTGGTGTCATCGATGTCGATGTACTGCATGCCCTTCTTGTCTTCGAGGTCGATGGTCTTTTCCATGACGCGCTTCATGTCGTCATCGCCTTCGCTGTACAGCTCAAGGCGCACTTGGGCGAGGCGGCCGTAGTCCTTCCAAGACTCGTCCGTCTTCTCCCAGCCGACCATGATGCCGATCTTGTCGACTTCAGATTTGGGAAGGTCGATCTCGATCCATTCGCCGACTTGCTCCGACTCTGGATCGGTCTGCCAGGCGGTGGCGCCATTGTCGTCGATAGCGGCGGCAGCGCTGTACTGGGTGCTCTTACCGACCTGACGGAAGGAGGAGACTCGGAAGCCGGCCTGGGCGGGAAGAGCGATAAGGGCGGTCACGCCCAACAGGACAGCAGTTCGCATAGGGACCTCGCAGCGTCTGTGAAGGAGGCGAAGCATAGCAGCGTTGGGGCTGCACAGGGCCGCGCGACGCAGGAACCCGGACCCGCAGACGTCGATTCCCTCCAGAGGCAGGTTAGCTGCCCGCCCAAGCCCAGGGCCCACCTGCCGTGAACGACCGTCCATACGCCCCCAGAGAATTGCCCGTGCCCGAGGCGGCGGTGGGGATGCGTGTGGATCGGTTCCTCGCCAAATGGTTCCGCACCCACTCCAGAAACGTGATGGCGCGGCACATCCGAGACGGCTTCGTCACCGATGCCGCAGGCAAAGTGCTGCGGGCGAGCGTCTTGCTCAAGGCCGACGAGGTGCTGCAGATCTGGATCCCCGGCATCGCCGCGGACGGGCCCCCGCCGCCGTTCCCACGGGTGGCCTACGAAGACGACGAGCTGGCGGTGGTGGTGAAACCGCCGGGCATGATGTGCCACCCCTCCGGAGAACAGTTCGTCTATGCCTTGATCGGCTTGGCCCGGGAGCAGTGGCCCGACCGCCACATCGACTTGGTTCATCGCATCGACGCGGACACCAGCGGCTTAGTGGCGATCTCCAAGAGCAAGGCCGCGAACATCTTCTTCAAAGAAGCGATACGAACCGATCAAACCACCAAAATCTACGAAGCGATCGTGCGGGGCCACCCGGAGTGGGACGAGCACTTGATGCAAGGTCCCATCGGCCTGGCGGGGGGGATCGTGCGGATCCAGCAGGCGGTGCGAGACGATGGCCTCCCCTCGTGGACCCACGCCACAGTGCTCGGCCGAAAGCACAGCCCAGTCGGACCCATCGCTCATGTGCGGTGCCAAATTCGCACCGGCCGCACCCACCAGATCCGCGTTCACCTGGCGCACGCCGGCTTCCCCATCCTTGGAGACCGGCTCTACGGCCCCCGTTGCGAAGCCTTCTTGGATGTTCTCGATCACGGGCTCACCAACGTGATCATCGAGGAGGTCGGCGCACCGAGGCACGCCCTGCACAGCGCTCGGCTCCAGGTACCGCACCCCAATGGCGGGTCGGTGCAAGCGGAGAGCGCACCGTACGAAGACATGCGGCGTTGGTGGGACACACCCCAGGTGCTCCCCCTCGACGGGCGGGAAGCGGTAGGGTAGCTCGCGGGTCTTCCCGCCCGTGGAGGCTCCATGCGCCGTAGCATTCTCGCCGCTCTCTTCTTGCTCATGCCCCTGACGCACACCTTGAGTGCGCACGCCGGCGTCCCCGCAGCCAAGGCCGACGATCGGCCAGGCCCCGGACCGGTGGCCGAGGGAATGCCGCACTACGACCTCGAAATCCTGTACGGAGAGGCTCGAATCGATGATGGCTTGACCATCGCCAGGGCCCGCCTGCAAGCCAACCCGAAGGACCCCGAGATCTACCGCCACGTCGTGCGGTTCCTGTTCGAAAAGGGCGAGCTCATCGACCGCAAGGACAAGAGCGTCGACAAGGTCGCGCTGTACAAAGAGATGTACGAGCTGTGCAACCAGGCCCTCGAGCTCGACCCCGGCAATGCCCACCTGCTGTTCAACCGCGGCGTCGCGCTCGGTCGGCTCTCCACCACCCGTGGCGTGCTCTCGTCGATCATGAACTTGAAGGACGTCGAGCAAGACTGGCTGGCCGCCGCGAACTCGCCCTACAAATACTTGGCCAAAGCCGAGGCCGAGCACCTCCCGTGCGACACCTACCTGACCCTCGGCATGTTCTACCGCCTGGTGCCGGATTGGTGGATCATGGGGGCCTTGGCCGGCGTGCGGGGCGACATCGACAAATCGCTGAGCTGGTTGGAAAAGGCGGACAAGTGCAGGCCCGATCGGATCAGAACCCTCAAGGAACTGGGTGTTTCCCAGCTTTGCAAGGGGACAAAAACTGAGAGTGCAGCCTGGATCACAAAGGGCAAGGTCACCCTGGGGCGTCTGCAAGCCCTGCCCAAGTCCCACACCCACAGCGAAATCGACAAAGATCACGCCAAGAAGCTGATCGCCGACCCATCGCTGGCCTGCGAGTACAGCCGGGACGGACAGCAGGAGCACGACCGCTCAAAGCTAGAAGAGAAGTGACGATCCAAGCCTAGCGATCCAAAGAATCACTCACTACATTGAAAAGGTGTGATGGATCGTCTGCGCAGCGGGCACTCATCCCGTGCAGATTCACTCTGGAGGTATCATGCGTACTTTGTCTCTCGCTTTCCTCGCCCTTGGCACGGTCGCGTGCTCCGGCGACGCGGTCCATCTCGAATACCAGTCCACCCTGTGGAACGAAACCAGCGGCGTCGTCATGCACGATGACACCGCACGCGGTCACGGCAGCATGCTCGAGACCACCTGCGAGTTCGACATGAGCTCCGGTGCCGTCACCGGTGACGTCGACCTTCCCACCGCTGGCGAAGTCGTCTCTGACGTCGTCGACGGCGCAGTCTTGGCGCACACCAGCGCTGGCCTGCACATCATCCGCGGCCTTGAGTGGGACCCCAACGAGGACATCGCCCTTGGCGGCGTTGTCGATGCGGCCTTCTCCGGCGACGGCCCTGTGGCCCTCGTCCAAGGCGACAGCAGCTGCTCCGTGGTCTGGACCGATAGCGACCTCTCCGTCGACGTCGGCGCCTGTGGCCCCAACGCAGAGCTCCTGGCTGACCCCAGCAATGGCGTCGCCTTCCTCGCAGACGGTGGCCTCGTGTCTCGCGTCGACGTGGACGGCCTCACCGAGCTCGCCGCTGGCGATGCGGTGGCGTTCAACCCCACCACCGGCATGCTCTTCGTGGCTTCGGGCGACAAGCTCGCCCAGCTTGACGCCACCGGCGCCGAGCTGTGGAGCACCGGCCTCAGCGACACCATCTACGACATGACCGACCTGGGCGCCCGCGGCGGCGTGGCCGTGGTCACCTCTGACCGTAGTCTGCAGATCATCGGCGAAGATGGCGGCGTTCGCTCCACCAACGCCCTGCCCGCATCGGCCAAGGTCGTCTCCAACAACAGCGGCCGCGACCTGTCCTTGGTCCTCCCCGACCAGGTCAACTTCTTCCGCGTCGAAGACGGTCCCAAGCGCATGTCGGTCGTCACCAACACCCCCGTCGAGAACCCCTTCTCTGACTGATGTTTCGGCTCTTCGGAGCCGGCCATCCATCCGCTGAATGCAACGCTCGAACGCACAAAAGAGCCGGTCCTCATCCGAGGGCCGGCTCTCTCTGCGTTCAGGCTACGGCACGACAGACTCGATGGAGAGGTTGCCTTGTAGAAGCAGCAATTCGGCCAGGGCGAGCTGGCGGTCCGTACGGGCTTTGGCCGCTTGGATCTGGGCATTGAACAGCGAGGTTCGCGCCTCCAGCACATCGCGCTGCACCGCACGACCGGCGTTGGCCCGGGCTTCTTCGGCCTTGAGGGTCTCGTCGGCGAGCACCACCTCTTGGTCGGTCAGCCGGACCTGCTCCGCGGCGTTGTTCACGACGCGCACTTGCTTGGCCGCCTGGGCCGCAAGATCGCGTTCGAGGCCGAGAAGTTCGTTGGCGCGCTGGGATTCTGTGGCCGCCGAGCGAGCCAGATCGCCCCGGGCCGCCCGGTTGCCCAGGGGCATCGAAAACGTGGCGGAGCCAGTGACGCCCTGGTTGGGGAAGGGGTCATCGGCCTCTCCGTTTTGAGTGACCCGGACCGCGCCCGCCGAAAAGGAGCCATCGAGTGTGAGCGAGGGCAACATCGCGTGGCGCGACAGCTTCGTGGAGAGCTTCGCTTGCTCCGTCTGGCGCCGCAGGACTGCCAAGTCTAGGTTGCCGGCCAATACCGCCTCGATGGCGTCAGCCACCACCAGGGTCGAGACCTCTTTGGCATCGGCGCTGGTGCCCGACACAAAGTCCGCACCCGGCCGACGGCCGATCAGTGTGGCCACGGTGTCAGCGCCCTCCCGTTCGGCCTGGAGGGCATCGGCCCGGGCCTTCTCCGCCCGCACGAGCTCCGTCTGAAGCCGACTCACATCCACAGGAGCCACCCGACCTTCTTGAAGCTGCAAACGCCCCACTCGAAGTGCCTCTTCCGCGACCTCGACCCGATTGCTCGTGATCTTGAGGTTCTCTTCGGCGTTCGCCCACGCCCAGTACGCCGTCGCCACGTCTCGGAGCGTGCGCTGCTGTTGTGCAAGAAGCTGCAACTCAGCGACCTCGTACCCATTGATCGCCTCGATCACCTGGCGCCGGTTGAACGACGTCCGATGCCCCCGCAACACCTCTTGACCCACCCCGAGCTGGATCTGTGGATTCGCTTGGAGGGTCTTGATCTCTCCCGGAGGAAGCCCCTGGGCGAACGAGCCAAATGTTGTGCGGTCCACGGAGCCATACGAGCCGATGATCCGATAGGACGTCCCCGTCTCCAAAGAGCCTCTGACGCTCGACCGGGCGGAGGAGTTCAGTGTGGTGGCATCAAACACCAGGCCCTGGAACACATCGCGACTCTCGCTCCAGTCCAAAGACCCCGTCACTTCCAAGTTGGGATCAAACACCCCTCTCGCTGCCACAACCCCACCTTCGGCCGCCTTCATCTGCAGCTCCGCGTTCCGCACCTGCTGATTACCCTCCAGCGACTCCCGCAGAGCCGCTTCCAGGGTCAGGGTTTCGCCGGCGTGGGCGAGCGTGGGCAAGAAGACGAGAGAGAACAGTACGGGGATCAACCTAGGCATCCACGGCCTCCTGGACCGAGCGACCTCGGCCTCGACGTAGTACGCGCCCGGTCCAGATCCGAAGATCGTCCAAGCCCGCGTAGAGGAACGGCACAAATACGAGAGTAAGCAGAGTCGCCGCCGCCAATCCGCCAATGACGGTCAGGCCAAGCGGCGCGTAGGGGATGCCCGCGAAGGCGCTGTCGCCGAGCGCCATGGGCAGCAGACCACAGATGGTGGTGAGGGCGGTCATCAAGATGGGACGGAGCCGGCGTCGGCCGGCCTCGACCAGGGCTTCGGTGCGTTCGATGCCCTCGGAGCGGAGCTGGGTCACCAGGTCGATGAGCACGATGCCATTGTTCACCACGACCCCGACCAGGATCACCAGCCCAATGCCGCCCATGAGGTCGAACGGCGTTCCGGTGGTCCACCACATCCAGCCGCACCCGATGGTGGCCAGCGGCAGCGATACCAGGATGGAGATGGGCAGGAGCCAGGACTCGAAGAGCACGCCCATGAGCAGGAAGACGAAGCAGATGGACATGCCGATCACAAAGAGCTGATCGGTGAAGTCCGCATCCAAATCCGCCGCCTGACCACCGCGCTCCCAGCCGTAGCCACGGGGAAAGGACATGTCCGACAGCGCGGCTTTTGCCAAGGCAAAGCCCTCCTTGGGAGACATGCCTTCGGCCAGGTCCATCGACACCTTCACGCCAGTTCGGTTGTCGAAGCGGCGGATCGTACCCGGTCCCTTCGCGGTCTCGACCGAGGTGAGGGCTCTCAACGGCACCAAGCGGCCCACAGTCGGGCTGAAGATCGGCGAATCCAGCACGCTGGCCAGGTCATCGCGGTCATCCAGCTCAAACCGATTCACCACGTCCACTTCGCGCCCGTCGATGCGCAAGGGCTCCAAGCCCGTGCCCCGCAGATAGAACGACACGGTGCCGGCCACTTGCTGGCCCGACAATCCATACCGGTCCAAGGCGTCGCGGTTGAGCTGCATGCGCAGCTCATCCAGGCCATTGTTGGACTCGTCCACGCGAGCGCCGATCACCCCCGGCATATTCTTGATTCGACGGGCGGACTCTTCGCCGAGCGCGAGCAGCGTCTCGACGTCTTCGCCGCGAATCGTGAGGTCGATCTTGTTCTTTCCGCCGCCCTGGCTGGCGTAGCCCACCGACCAAGTCACGCCGGCTTGGTCCTGCGGCAGCTTGTCACGCACCGCCTCCATCACCTCAGTGCGGGTCAGCGGCGGGTCGGAGATCATCCACACGTCGATGTCGCCCTGGGAGTCCGACGCTCCAAGCTCGGCGTAGTAGGCGTCGATTCCCCACTCTTCCCGGTTGGCGTCCAGCAGCTCTTCCACAGAGGCGATGATCCGGCTTCGATCGTTGGGGTCCGCCTGTGGAGGCACGGAGACCGTGAGCTCAAACTGGTTCTGGCTGTCCTCGTCCACCACCGTGCACTCGGTCTGGGACAGGGGAAAGAGACCGAGCAACAACACCGCGACAAGCATCTGGAACGCCCGGAATCGCTGCCTCAGTACCCAGCCCAAGGCCGCGGCGTAGCGATCGGAGAGCCACTGGAGCCACCGAGGGTCCGCCTTGACCTGGGCCGCGCCGATGTACCGGGTCGCCAGAGGGGCGAAGATCAGCGCCACCAGAAGGCTCGCCGCGAGCGCGAACACCACCGGCAGCCCCAGAGCCCCCAAAAAGACCGCGAAGGTGGCGTCTCCCGCCATGAGGATCAACGGCAGGAACACCACCATGCTGGTGGCCGTGCTCATCACGATGGCCAGGTTGACCTCCGCGGTGCCTTCGACGGCGGCTTCCCGAACAGACAGACCTTCTGCGCGCCGCCGGTAGATGGTTTCTACGGCCACAATGGCGTTGTCCACCACCATGCCCACAGCGAGCATCAGCCCCATCAGCGACAGCAGATTGAGCGTATCGCCGTTGAAGTACAGCACCCCGATGGTGATGAGCAGAGAGAAGGGGATGGACGCGGCGATGAGCAGCGTCATGCGCCACTCGCGCAGGAACATGAACAGGACGATGACGGCGAAGATCCCACCCGTCACGGCCGTCCACAGCAGGTTGTTCATGCCCTCCAGCACCAGGTCACCCTGGTTGAAGAAGGGCAGCAGCTCCGCCCCCTCCATGCGCGGATCGGTGTTCAGGTCCTCGATAGAGGCCTCGATGCGCCGCGTCACATCCACCAGGTTCGCCGCCGACTCTTTACGGACCAGCACCACGGCCGCCCGCATGCCATTCAGCCGGCCCACATCCGCCGACATGGCAGAGCGCATCTGCACTGTCGCGATGTCTTGCAGCATCAGGCCCGGCCGCACCGGGTAGCGCTGCAAGGTCTGCACCTCGTCGATGTTAGAGATGGACCGAACGAATCTCAGCTGACCTCGTTCGGTGAGCCGCCCCGCGGCCATCTGGAAATTATCCGCCTGCAACCTCCGCTGCACTTCGCCCACATCCACGGCGTGAGCCACAATGCGCTCGCGGTCGAACTCGATGTAGACGTTGCGCTGAGGCACGCCTCGAACGTCGACGGCCGCCACGCCAGGCACCCGCTCAATTCGGGGCTGTACCACGCGAGTGAGCAGGTAGTACGGGTCTTCTACGGAGTCGGGAATCGTGACGCCGGCGAACAGGACCGGGGCATCGGCGATGTTGAACTTGAAGATGAAGTACCGATCGACCCCGTCCGGCATGTCGACCAGCGCCCGTTCCATGCGGTCGACGACGCTATTATAGGCGTCATCACCGTTGACCGATGAGTCGAAAGACAGGTTGAAGCTGGCGGAATCGGCTCCCGCCGAGCTACGGATGGTCTTGAGGCCGGGGATCGTGGCGAGCTGCGCATAGGCGGGCCCCACCACCTGCTCATCGGTCTCGCGGGGGGTGCCGCCCGGGTTCGCGAGGCGCACAAAGAGCTGGCTCTGCTCCAAGCCATCGGGCATGAGCTGCAGCGGCACGCGGAACCAGGCCAACGTGCCGAGCACCAGCAGCGCCACAAAGAAGACCAACACCGTCACCGGACGGTCGAAGGCCAGGGCTGGGAGCCAGCGCCTCACGCCGGCTCCTCACCCGCCGCGGGGACCGGCATGGCCACCCCACGAGAGGTTCCGCTACGGGTGAGCAGGCGGTAGACCACCGGCACCACGACCAAGGTGAGCAGAGTGGAGGACACGAGCCCGCCGATGACCGTGATGGCCAGGGGTTGTTGGATCTCCGCGCCCTCTCCAAAACCCAGGGACAATGGCAAGAGTCCCAAGACCGTGGTGAAGGTGGTGATCAGGATCGGCCGGAGCCGAAGTCGACCGGCCTCGGCGATGGCCAGGGACCGGGGTCGGCCCTCCCGGCGCATGCGGTTGATGGTGTCCACAAAGACGATGGCATTGTTCACAACCACGCCAGCGAGGACGATGGCGCCGATGAGCACCACGACCGAAACCGCCAGGCCCAAGGCCCACAAGGTCAGCGCCACGCCGACGACCGCGAGAGGCACCGACAATAGGATGACGAAGGGCTGCACAATGTCTTCGAACGTGCTGGCCATAATCACATAGACCAGGAAGATCGCCAAGAACAACGCGAACTGCAGCGAGCCCAGGGACTGCTCCATCTCGCGGCTCTGCCCCGCGACCAGCGCCTCAGTGCCTTCCGGGAGGCGGAGCGCAGATAGTTCATCGCCGATCTGGGAGCCTACGCTTCCAAGATCGAATCCCGCCACCGCCGCGGACACGACCACGGCGCGCTGTTGGTCCACACGGCGGATCTCGCTGGGGCCCACGCCCTCGGTAATGGTCGCCACGGCGTCGAGGGGGATCAGCGGTACTTGTTCCGGATTGATGTTGAGTCGACGCAGATCATCGACGGTGCCGCGCTGACGCTCGGTGAGCTGCACCCGCACATCGACGCGCTCTTCGGTGCGCTGAATCGAGGTGGCCTTGGCGCCTTGGATCTTGTCCCGCACTTGGCTGGCGACCGTGTTCGGGTCTAGGCCGAGCCTCACGAGCTGGTCGCGATCGTAGCGGATCTGAACCTCGGGATAGCCCTCGGCCAAGCTGGTGCGCACGTCGCGCAGGCCGCCCACGCCGTTGAGAACGACCACCGCTTGGTCTCCGGCGGTCTTGAGGTCGTCGAGATCATGGCCGAAGACCACCACCTCGACCGGGGTCTCAAAGCTAAACAGCGGCGGGATGGAGAACCGGGACTCCATCCTGGGAATACCCGCCATTTGCTGGCGAAGTTCCTCCATGACTCGCGCTTCGAGGGCTTGAACATCTTCCGCGAAGAACCCATCGCGGGGTTCGAGCTGAACCCGGAGCTTGGCGGTGTGCTCGCCCTCATCGCTGGCGGCGTCTGTGCCGCCATCAGAGCCGACGGTAGCGTAGACGCTGCGCACATCCGGGTGGGCCGCCACGAGGCGCTCCACGGGGGCGATGGCGTCGATATTGACCGATAGCGGAGTGCCGACAGGCAAGGCGGTGTCGATGACGAAGCGGCCCTGGTGGACCTCGGGGATGAGCTCGGTGCCCAAGCTGGTGCCTGCGAAGACGCTGACGACCAAGGTCAGCACCGCCAGGCCCAACACCAGGCCGGGGCGGCGCAACACCCACGGTAGCAATCGGCCATACCGGCCCTCAAACGCCCGATACACGTGCTGGAAGCCGCCGGCAATCCACAGCAGGGGCCGACCTACAGCCCGCTCCAGCACCCAACTCACGACTCGGATCACACCCAGGGAGAACAAGGCCAGGCCCGTCACCCCGGTCTTCATGAGACCCCAAACCACAAGCAAGGCAGCGCCACCCAGCGCGAAGGGTAGGGTCAGCCATGTCCACCACCGTGGGGTGAAGCCCTCGGGGTCGACCAGGCAGCGCGCCGCCATTCGACGCAAGCCAACGCCGGCGAAGAACCGGCCCATTCGTTCGCGAGCATCCCAGAAAATAGAACGCCCCAGCCCGTGCCACCAGTCCCGGATCCCACGCCGACCGGGGTCGAGCAGGCCCGAACCTCCGGCCATATCAGACGTCTCCGAACCTGACAGCGCGGTGGCCAACGCCAAGCCTACGGCCAGGGCCAAGAACACGCCAACCTGCGCAGCCACCGACAGATCCCCACTCGCAGCGCCGGCGGCAAATCCGACCAGGCCCGTGACGCTCGCCGCGCCAAAGACCACACCCGTCTCCAGCATGGGTAGGCGCAGGGCCGCCAAGGTCGGCACCAAGAACAGCGCCACGGCCAGGCTCGCCAGGAGCGAGCTGACCACCGCCACGGAGAGGTCGCCAAACATCTCGCCGGCCACGCCCTCCACGAAGACGATGGGGAAGAACACCGCGACGGTGGTGAGGGTGGACGCGGTGACGGCAGCCGCCACATCCGCCGTGCCACGAACGGCGGCTTCGACGGGCCCATCGCCCTCGTCCAGGTACCGCTGAATGCTCTCCAACACGACGACCGCATTGTCGACGAGCATGCCGATGCCGAGCGCCAGACCGCCCAGGGACATCAAGTTGAGTGTGACGTCGAAGAGGTAGAGAGGCGCGAAACCAATCACGACCGAAATGGGAATCGCCAAGCCGATAATCGCCGTGGCGCGGAAGTTCCGCAGGAAGAGGAACAAGATGGCGACAGCAAAGACCGCGCCCAGCAGCGCCGTCGACAGCAGGTTCGAGATCGAAGACTCGATGAACGAGGCTTGGTCGTCGAGCAGTTCCAACACCACACCATCGGGCAGCGTATAGGCCAGGCCCGGCTCCACATACATGGGCTGAGTCGTAGGCACGTCCGGGGTGCCCTCCGACATCAGCCGGTCCTTCACCCGACGGGCCACGTCGACCACGTTGGCGTCCGCCTCCTTGAAGATCTCGACCTCGACGGCCTCGGAGCCGTTGAGGTGACTCACGACCTTGCGGTCGGCGTGGGTCTCGTACACCCGCGCCACGTCGATCAGCGGCACCTTCACGCCATCGGCGCGTCGGATCTGAAGCGCCTGGATTTCCTCGACGGACCGGACCTCATTCAAGGTTCGAACCAGGTATTCCTTGTCGCCTTCGAGGATGCTACCGCCCGCCATATTGACGTTGCCCGTGGACAAGGCGCTGGCCACTTGGTCGACCGAGAGCCGGCGAGCGGCCAGTAGATCTTCGCGGACCGCCACCTGGATCTCGCGGGTCAAGCCACCGCGCAACCGCACAGCAGCCACGCCGGGCATGCCTTCAAGCTCCCGTTGAATCTCGTCTTCTGCGATTCGCCGCAGCTCGAATAGCGAGGCTTCCGTGCCTTCGGCCTCGGCGCCAGGCTCCAGCGACAAGGCCACCCGCAGGAAGGGTTCGAGGCTCGGGTCGTAGCGGAGGATCAGCGGCGCGTCGGTGCCCTTCGGCAAAAAGACGGCTTGAAGCTTCTCTCGCACCGACTGAGCCGAGGCCGACATATCGGTGCCCCAGTCGAAGCCCAGCACCACATCCGCCTGCCCAGCCCGGGACCGGGACTCCACCTCGACCAAGCCGTCCAAGGTGGCGAGCTGACTCTCGATGGGCCGACTGACCTGGGTCTCGACCTCTTGGGGGGCGGCCCCTTCAAAGGCCGTGCGCACCGTGATCGTGGGGTAGGAGATGTCGGGCATCAGCTCGACGGGCAGCCGTTGATAGCTGACCACGCCGAACACCAGCGCCGCCAAGAACACCATGGTCATGGCGACCGGGTGTAGGACGACGCCCCGAAAAATGGTGTGCAGCGCTCCTTCTGCGTTGTCCCGGGTGCGGCTCACCCCGCGTCCTTCGCCGCATCGGCGTCCTTGGAGTCCGCCTCAGCGGCGTCTTCGGCTTTGGCCGCATCCTTGGCGGCTTTTACCTCGGCCTGCTCCTTGGTCACCATCTCTGGCGTCTTGATGGGAGCGCCATCCTTGAGGTTGGACTGCCCCACAACCACGACGCGATCGCCGGCGCTGATGCCCTCGGTGACTTCCGCATACACACTATCGATCAGACCCAAGCTGACCATGACCCGCTGGGCCACGTACGGAGACGTAGGGGTCTTTGAGCCATCGGCATCGTCGTCGTCTTTGCTGTCCTTGTCATCGGCGTCTTCATCGGGCTCGGGCGGTGGCGCGTCGGTGAGCCGGTAGATGATGGGCGCGCCATCTTCGTAGACAACGGCCTTCTTGGGCACCACCACCACACCTTCGTGGCGATCGACCACCAGGTTGACCGTGACGTATTGGCCGGGTCTAAGGGCCTGCTGCGCCTCGTCGAGACTCAAGATGACCTTGAACGTTCCGGTCTGTGCGTCGATCACCGGGGCGATGCGCTGAACCGCGCCATTGGAACGCAGCTCGCTATCGTATGCGCTGACCAATTCCGCAGCCTGACCCACCCGAATGCGCCCCGCATCGCGCTCCGGTAGGCTCGCCACCACCCGCAAGCTGGTCAGGTCCACCACCTGAAGTGCCGCTTGGCCCGTGGGAGCGAGCTGACCGACACGGACGCTCCGCGACGCCACCACCCCATCAAAGGGGGCGATTAACCGTGTGTTTCCAGCGCCCGCTCGCGCCTCTCGGACGGAACTCTTGGCGTTGCGAACCTGAAACTCCAAGCTCTCGACGTCGTTGCGGCTCGCCGCGCCCTGCTCGTAGAGGCGGCGCGTCGCCTCTAGGTCCTGGCTCAGTCGATCCAGCTCCGCCCGGGCCCGGTTCGAGCCCTCGTCCAACGACACATTTTCCAGGGTGGCGAGAATCTGACCGCGCTTGACCGCATCGCCCTCCGCCACCCGCAAATCGCGCACGATGCCCGCGGCCTGTGGGATGACGTCCGCCTGCCGCTCGCTGTCCACCGTCGCGCTGGTCACCAGCAGATCCGACACCCCACCCACGGTTGCGTCGGCCAGCTCGACCACCGTGACCGGATCCACCTGGGTCACTTCTTCGTCGCCGTCTGCACCTTCGACGTCGAAGGACCCCGAACACGCGCTCAATCCGATCAGCGCCAGCCCTATCCACCGCATTGCTTCTCCCACTGTAGGCACACGCACCTACGTCCGTGACCCGCGCTTAATGCCCGATTCCCCGCAACCGGGTCGATTTTCGTCACCACTGAGCCAAAGGCTTGAGTACGGTTGTCTCGATCCCGAGCCTGCGAGCCGGTACAACGTCTGCCAACCCTGGTCTCCCTGGACTGGAGCCTCTTTGACACCACACGCCATCCTCACCGACCCCCAACAGCTTAAACGCCTTGTGCAGGTGCTGTCTGAGCTCGACCGGAGGGTGGCAATTCCTGGTGGGGCGGCCCGAGAAAAGCTCGACGCTGAGCTCCTCGAGACCTTGGCCTCGCTGTCTGAGCCCACCGCGCGCTCCACCCAGCCCCTGTCCGAGCCCCCCCCGCGACCCATCGCCGTCGCGATGGCCCTGACGTTGTTCAGCCAGCCACACCTGGTGGCGACCTTCGGAAGCCCCACCGTCGGCCCCGAGTCCCGTCCGGTACAACGGCCCGTTTTGGTACCCATCGATGTGCTGTCAGAGCTGCTCGGCTTGGCCAAGTGGGAACTCGACGAGCTCCAAGGCGAAGTGGACCGGCGGGTCGGACTCCACCTCAAGCAGCTCCGGACCGCGTCCTGGCTGTGGACGCACTTCGGCCTGCCCAACCAGGGCGTCGCGGCGTTGGTCGAGGTGCTCTTTCCTGGCCTCCGCGATGTGGGAACGGGTCGCGTCGGCGTGTCTCGGCGCGGGGGCCAGCTCTACGCGCTGATCCATCAGATCCGCACCCCGCGCCCCGAAAGCCTCTACTTGTCCTGGCTCGATCGCGAGGTTCAAGGCGCATATAGCCCCCGCGGCACGTTCTCCGCTCACTACGTCGATCGAAGCCTGCGACGCACGATCTGCCGCAGCATCGGCACCACCGACGACGAGCTGGTCTGCCTGCTCGATCGAATGGTCACCGTGGTCCCGGCGAACCAATCCACCGAGTTCCTTCGCCAAGATCGATGGCGCGCCTCAGGCTTTGACGCCATCACCGGCTTGGCGGGCCCCTATGTGCGCGGCGCTACGCTCACCGCTCCGCTGCAACCCAATGATGTTCCGTTTGAAGCCTGGATTAAGACCGAAGGGTCTGCGCTGGTCATCGACCAACCCAAGGCCCTATTCGACACCGTCGCCCTCGACCGCGTCGCCGAAGTGAGCCGACAGCTGCACGCCCAGGGCCTGACAAGCATGTTGAACCTGCCCCTGAGCGGCCACTCCGCACATCTAGAGGCGGAGCTCGGGCGCTACCACACGAGCCACCACATCAAAGCGGCCCTCAAGCCCTTGCTGGACTGGGTCCACAGCCCCGAAACGCCTCGGCTCATCGCGGCTCACTACGGCACCACGCCCACGGCGGCCGCCGCGCCTCTCAAGCTCATGGCGCACTCCTGGACCCAGCACCTCGGTCGCTCTTGGACCGGTCCCATCGAGTCCGGACAGCCCGCGAGCGTCGCCGTGCGCCTCGCCGCCCAGCTGATCGCCACGCGATGCCAGCTCGCTCGACTCTGGGGCCGTCACCCCAGCTACGGCATGGAGCACCGGGACGCGGCGCTGATCTTCGCGGGCCACTACTACGCCGAAGCGCCGCTGGACCGGCTGTGGGGTCGAGACGCCCAAGATCTGGGAGAAGACCCTGTTGGCCGATGGTTCTGGCCGTGCTGGACCGCTCTGCTGGACCACATCGAGCCCGACAGCATCGCCGACGTCACTGCACAGTTCTGACTGGCGAGACTACCGCACCCGCCACAGGGCGTCGGTGAACCACAGCTTGGGATCGCTATAGGCGCCCACGATGTCGAAGCCGCACACGCTGGCCAAGTCTTGAATATCGCTATCCAAGTACTTGTAGCTATACTCGGTATGCACAGGTTCCCAAGCATCAAAGGTAAATGTCGTCCGAAGGGCCTCGATGCGCACGGACTGAGCCACGCGGCTCACCAGGTAGGACTCCATGGCGCCGGTGAACACATTGTACGTGCCGAAATGGCGCCACAGGCTCACGTCGAAGGTGCCGCCCAGCTCTGCGTTGATGCGGTGCAGCAGGTTGAGGTTGAACGCGCTCGTCACGCCCTGGCTATCGTTATAAGCGGCGAGCAAAACTTCGATATCCTTCTTGAGATCGAAGCCGATCATCATATGGTCGCCCGTGCGTAGACCGGTCCAGATCCGCCGCAAGAAGGCCCGGGCCCTGGGCTTGTCGAAGTTGCCGATGTTCGAGCCCAAGAAGAGCACCAGCCGCTCGCGCTCGTCTTGCGCTGCCAGCCAGCGAAGACCCGACACATAGTCTGCAACCACGCCAAAGACGGGGATGTCGGGGATCTCCCTCTGGGCCGCCTCGTACAGGGACGCCATGGCCCCTTCGCTGATATCGATGGGCACAAAACGCACGTTGACGCCCGCCGCCTGGAGCTGCCGGAGCAAGACGAAGGTCTTGCTGCCATCTCCCGCCCCAAGGTCGACCACGTCCAAGGTCCGGCCCGCAAACTGGGCGGCGATCTCAGCCCCGTTCTCCACCAGAATGTCGCGTTCGAGATCCGTCGGATAATACTCGTCCAACGTCATGATCTTCTGGAAGAGCCGGCTGCCCTCATCATCGTAGAACCACCGGCTACTCAAGCGCTTTGGACGCTCTGACAGTCCAGTAAGCACCTCAAGGGCGAACTCCGCCTCCACCCCATCGGGGGTGGTCGAGGACAGGACGTGCCAGGTCAATCGGGCCCCCTACATCATGTGGTATTCGGGTCCGTTCCCGCCTTCTGGCGAGACCCAGGTGATGATTTGGTACGGATCTCGAATATCGCAGGTCTTGCAGTGCACGCAGTTGCCGAAGTCGATCTCCATCTCCTCGCGGCCGGACTCTTCGTTCATGCGCATATTGTAGACTTGCGCCGGGCAGAACTTGGTACAGGGGTTGCCGTACTCTTCCTTGCAGGTCGTGGCGCAGATGTCCGTGTCGATGATCTTGAGGTGGGCCGGCTGCTGCTCCTCGTGAACGGTGCCGGAGTGGTACACGTCGGAGATCTTGTCCACCAGGTAGGTGCCGTCGTACTCGATGGGGCCCGAGGGCGTGCGGTCCGCCGCCTTGGACATGTGCGAGTAGTCCTCGTGCATGGTCTTGGTCGAGCCCGGGCCGAACAGGTATTCCGCGCCGGTCTTGATCAGGCCCGAGAAGAAGCCGTTCTCGAAGTTGGCGTGCATATTCTTGGAGAATTCCATCTCCGTGCGAATCCAGGAAGCGTCGACCTTTTCCTTGTAGACCTTGAGGGTCTGCTCCGATGCATCTCCGGAGAGCATGGCCTCGAACGCCGCCTCGGCCGCCAACATTCCGCTCTTCATGGACAGGTGAATGCCCTTGATCTTCAGCGGGTTCAAGAAGCTCGCCGAGTCGCCGACGAGCATCGCACCATCGGTGTAGAGCTGCGGGATCGAGGACCAACCGCCGATCGTGACGGCCTTGGCCCCATACTTGACGACCTTGCCTTCGCCCAGAATGCTGCGAATGTACGGGTGCGTCTTGAGCTCTTGCAGGTGGTGATGCACGTCCATGTCTGGATTGCCGCCATCCAAGGCCATCAACAGGCCCAAGCAATAGTGGTCGCCTTCCATGGCGTACAAGAAGAAGCCACCGAAGATGTCTTCGGGCACTGGCCAGCCCACGCCGTGCATGACGAAGCCATCTTTGACCGTGCCAGGCGGCATCTCAAAGACCTCTTTGCAGCCGAGCTCGTAGACCATGGGGTTGGAGTCCCGATCGAGCTGCTTGCGCTGAATCAGCTTGCGAGACAAGAACCCGCGAGGTCCTTCGCCCAAGATCGTGACCGGTGAGGTCAGGTCCATGCCCGGCTCATAGGTGTCCTTGGGCTGGCCGTCGCGGCCGATGCCCTTGTCTCCGGTACGAACGCCGACAACCTTGTCGCCTTCCCAGAGCAGATCGGTGCCTGCGAAGCCAGGAAAGACGTTGACGCCCTTTTCTTCGGCGACTTCGCCCAACCACTTACAGACCTTGCCCAAGCTAGCGATGGGCTTGCCTTCATTGTGCAGCTCGGGCGGGATCCAAGGAGCCTTGATCTTTGAGTTTCCAGGCCGCAAGTAGACGAACTCTTCGCGCTCGACCCACCGCTCGACGGGGAATCCCTTCTCTTTCCAGTCCGGGATGACCTCGGCCAACGCCTTGGGGTCGATGACCGCGCCCGAGAGCTGATGCGCTCCCAATTCAGAGCCCTTTTCCAGCACCACGATCATGGGCTCTTCGATGGCCTCGCCGGCTTTGGCGCCGGACGCCACCGCCTCATTGTGGGCTTCGATGAGGTTCATGAGGTGGATAGAGCCGACAAGGCAGGCGGGACCGCCTCCTACGAACAGCACATCGACCGGCATTTCCTCGCGTTCCATACAACCTCCGATGAGCGCCGCGTAACACGGGGGTCGGCACCGGCAGAGCCTGGATCCCCTGCATCGTGCCCCGGCCCACGAAGACCGTGCTACCCGCACCCTCATGCTGCGTCCTTGGCACATCGTCACGAGCCTCTGCGCCCTGTCCTTCGCGGCGGATCAAGGCGTGAAAGCTGCGGTCCGCCAATGGCCCGTCGGCACCCGATGGTCCGTGGTCGATGGGTGGCTGACGTTGGCGCACGCCGAAAACCCAGCTGGACTCTTGGGTTTGGGCGCCCAGCTTCCACTCATGGCCAAGGTGGGCCTGTTTGCATTCGGTGCGGTGGGCCTCACCGCGGTGGCGACGTGGTGGTTGCGATCGCTGGGTCCCAAAGATCGCTGGGTGCCCATCGCTGTGGGCCTCATCGCCGGTGGCGCCCTTGGCAATGGCCTAGATCGGGTCCTCTTCGGGAGCGTCACGGACTGGGCGATCTTCGGAGAGCGGATTTTCAACCCCATCTTTCGCGCAGTCGCCGGTGGCCTCACCCCCGCCTTCAACGTGGCGGACGTGAGCCTGGCGATGGGCATGGCCACCCTGTGCATCCACGTGGCGAGCCGGGTGTGGAGCCGCTCTACGGATAGCTGATCGACGTGCTCACAAGGCCGGGATCGGCGGCGATCTCGGCTTCGGTAAACAGGATGTCGCGCATCTCATTCTCGGCGTAGAGCGCCGTCTGGTCCGCAAAGTAGGGGCTATCGACGTCTTCGGATTGGCTGTAGACCATCACGCCGCGGGCCTTGGGACCGTCGTCGCCGAACTGCAACGCCATCATGAACGAGTTGCCATTGGTCACCACGTAGCCCTCCTCGGTGAGGTCCGTGGTGCTATTGACGACCGCTGCCCGCGTAGTGCGTGGGATCAACGTCGTGTTTCCGCCGCCCGACCACGTGGCGATGCCGATGTAGCCTTCAAAGTACTGACCGCCGGGCACGGCGTAGGTGGCCGCTCCCTTCTTGCGGAACTGGATGTCGCCGAGCTTGGCGTCGAGGGCGACGCCGGCCCGCTGCAGGTTCAGCGTGGCGATCGCCAAGCCTTGAAGCACCGGGTCGTCGCCCTCGGCTGGGGCGGCCGCCAGGCCATTGGGCGTGCCGATGGGGTCGCTGGCGTCAAAGCCGTTGGCAAAGAGGACGCCGGCGTCGAACAAGTCATCGGGGCTGATGGGCCCGCTGCCCATGAGCTCGCGCCACACATGGGCGCCCACGCTGTCCGTGCGGCCGCGGCCGTCCCATGCTGCGAGCACCGCGCACGCGGGATCCACATCCACATCGGTCGGTGTGCCGTTGTAGGTCACATTCACCGTTCCAGCGCCATCGCAACGGTCCACCACGTCGTCCAAGAGCAGCTCAGCCGTCGAGAGCCGGAAGGACATGGCCGCCGCTTCTAGCTCCTCCAAGCTCCACTTTCCGTCTTCACCGCGCTCGGGGTCATCCCCGAGGCCTTGGAGGTAGAAGTTGTTCATCCGAGTGCGCGTCGTGCGCGCCGTGCCCGTGGCGCCGTAGATCCGCGGCAGGCCTTCGAGGGGCTCGGCGGGGTTGGCCATCCAGTGATTCTGGTTGGCATTGCTGACATGATCGGCCCGAGTGAGCTGGGGCGAATCATCGAATGGCACGGTGCCGGGCCGGGCTGCGCGGTCGTCATCGCTCCACTCAAAACCGCTGCTCGTGCCGTCGAACACGGTCAGACCGAAGCCTTGGAACTGGCCCGCCACGAAGTTGGTCTGGCGGAAGGCGTCGTAGTTCGCCCACACCTCGTCGGAGATCAGCGGAGCCGCCGCCGAATCCGTGTAGAAGGCGTTGCCGTCTTTGTCCGCCATCATGGTGTGCACCCAAGGAATGCCTTGATGATCCCGGTGGGCGGCCTTGAACTCCTCGATGTTTGTGGCCCGGTTCATCAGGTCAAACGTCCACATCAGGCCATCGTTTTTATAGTTGACGTCCCGATAGCTCATGACGCCAACGCCGTTCCACCCGACCACGGGCGCGTTCCAGATGGGGCCCCACTGCGAGCGGTACAAGGTGCGCTCCAGCTGGCGCGTCGAGCTGCCATCCCGCACGTCGATGGTGTAGGTGGCCGCATCCATCGCAACCGAGCGCTCATCTACGACGTAGGAGGTGGCGTCGGCTCCAGTGGGATCGAGCAGGTACGGCGTAAATCGCTCTGTATTCGACACCGTGTGGGTCCACCCCAGGTGCTCGTTAAAGCCCATCGCCGGGATGGGCAGGCCGACGAGGCCCACGCCGTAGACGTTCAGCTCGCCGGGGATGGTCAGGTGGAACTCATGCCACTGCCGCTCACCTTCGGCGGGGAAGTGGGTGTTGGACAACAGCAAACCGCCGCTGGTCGTGCTCTCATCTCGACCGATCGCCCAGCCATTGCTGCCGATCGGCGGCTCGATCACCTCGTCCAAGATGTCCACCGGGGGCGCGGGCACCGACGGGACCAAGTTCCCCTCCCCATCGGCGTTGGGGGGCTGTGCCTGGCCGATCGTGGTGCCGATGGCATAGCCGCTGCCCCACTGACCCAGCGAGTAGTAGTACGCG
>JBGCER010000261.1:0-7656 GCA_045106515.1 Myxococcota bacterium | reverse complement strand
GTCCGCTTGGAAGACATCGCCGAGACCCACCGGCGTGGGGAGACGATGGAGCAGGTCATCGGTGTGGACCCGAGCCAGGTCCGCATAGGACACCTCACTGGGAGCCACGATGTTCCTAGGGTGGATCCACCCGTCCATCGTCAGGTACCAAGCAGCAAAATCCGCACGACGAACCTCGATGCCATGCCGAGCTCCGAGGCTCGTGATCGGGAGGCGAAATCGAGGATCGTAGAAGATGGGCAAGCGACCCGGGCCTCGGATGGCTTCGCGAAGTCGTCTTAAGAGTCTTGGTGCAGGGAGCATGTACAGGGTCTATCCCGAGCAGGTTGCCCCCCGAGTGCGCGGCAGGGTGATATGCGCACGCAACTTCAAGGAGACGCCCTATGCGCACCCTCATCGCCCTGCCCTGCATCGTCCTGCTCACCGCCTGTGGCGCCACGAACGTCAACCAAGGCAACTATGAAAAGGCCAAGGCCAACTCTGAGTGGGTGAAGACCCACGGTGATGGCCACGGCGAAGCTCACGCCGAAGGCGAGCACAAAGAAGGCGAACACTCCGAAGGCGAGAAGAAGGCCAAATCCGAAGACGCTCACTAGAGTGACGCCTTTGCCCTCCCGACACGGCGCCGGTGCGCGAGCCCCCCTGGGTATCGCCATGGGACTCGCAATCGCCCTCATCACGGGGTGCGTCGGGGCGCCGAGCTCTCCCGGAGTCGACACCGGCCCTCCCCCCTCCGACACGGGCAAGCCGGACACCGGCAAACCAGACACCGGCAATCCGGACACGGGTACCGCTGGGAACGCCGCCAAGGGCAAGGTGGTCTACGAAACCTACTGCATCGCATGTCACGGCCCGGAAGGCCGCGGTGGCTCCGGTCTCGCGTCCAGCCTGCGGGTCAACCCCTCGCCCGTCGACCAATCCGACGCGGTTTTGGTGAAGGTCATCCGGCAAGGCGTCACGGGCCCCAATGGCCAGATGCCCGGCTGGGCAGACGTGATCGACGAGCAGAGCGCCGCAGATACCATCGCGTACCTTCGCCTATCCTTCGGTACAAAGACCGAAAATCGGTAGGCCCAATAATTAAGGTGACAATCGCGGCCTCGGCGCAATACCCTCGCCCAAGCCCCACTTGGGTGATGGAGAATACCAATGACTTTGCGTGCACTTTTTATCGGCATGGCCTTGGCCGCGAGCCCCATCCTGGTTGCCTGCAACGGCGATGACGACACCGACACCGACGGTGCCGATACCGATACCGATGCCGACATCGATGGTGCGGCGGTCTACGCCAGCAACTGCGCCGCCTGCCACGGCAGCGACGGCACCAATGGAACCGCCGGCCCCAGCCTGGCCGACCGCGTGCCCGGCAAGGATGCCGCAGCCATTGAAGACATCGTCCGCAACGGCTCCGGCAACATGGCCGGATTCGACGCGTCTGCCATCACCGACGAAGAGCTCACCGCGTTGGCGACCTACACGGTCTCCGAGTGGGGCCCCTAGTTCTGATGGCCTGAACGCCAGCTCACAAAACCCCGATCCTTGGGGTCGGGCTGGCACGTCGGGCAGAAAAAGGCGTCATGCCCTCGAACGCCAGCCGCCCGGATCGTGCTCTTGCACACCGGACACGGCTGGCCTTTTCGGTTTCGGACACGCAGAAAGTCTCGCACCTTCTCATCGAGAGCGGGCGCCCGCTCCGCCACAATCTGGGTCGCCTCGGCGAGGGTCTGCACCATGCCGGCGTGGAGGCGCTGCACCTCGCCCGCATCCAATTCTCGACATCGACGCTTGGGGTGCATGCCCGCCCGATGCAGCGCTTCGTCTGCGTAGGCATTGCCAAAGCTGTCCACAGCCCCCTTGTCGAGCAAGAAGACCTTGAGTTGATCTCGGCGTTTTTTGAGGATCGCAGCCAAGACTTCGACAGTGAAGGCTTTGGGATTCAGCACATCGACGCCGACGGGCATGAAACCCGGGACGCTGTGCATCGCCTCGGTGGCCATCAGGTAGACCTTGCCCATCCGCTTGTCATCGCGGTAGCGCAGCTCCGGGCCTTCGGAGAAGCCCAGCGCCACGCACAACGACTTTAGGTCGCGTCGACCCGCATCATCCAGCCGAAATCGGCCCGCCAGCATGGGATGCACAGCGAGGGTCACATCGCCGGGCTCTAGGTCGAAGACAATAAAGTGTAGGTGCCGACGCACGGCGGTGATCGTCCGCCCTACTAGCAGCGTCTCGAGCGTGCCCTGCGCACCCACCCGCAGCACGATGGGCTCCTTTACCCGCACCTGAGCAATGCGACGCCCCACCACCGAGTCGCGTAAACGAGGGATCACATAGGCCAGGTCGGGGCGCTCAGGCATGACCGATCCTGCGGAGTAAGGCCGATCTGCGCTCGGTGGCTTCGCGTCGCCACTCCTTGGCATCGTCGGTGTTCAAGGCGGCGCGCACCTGTCCAACCTGGCCGATGATGCGCCCGCCGACGATCAACGTGTGCAGCGCGCCAGACGGCGCTCCAAAGGCCAAGGCTCGAAGGGGATCATCGCTGGGCCAAAACGCAGGATGATCGAGATTCCAAGCACAAATTGAGCCACGATATCCCGCGTCGAGCCGGCCCAGCGGAAGCTGGGGGCAGAGCCTACCCGCAGCGCCCCACACCGCGTCCAGGGCCGCAAGCGGTGAGACCCACGGCTCGCGCTCCCGGACGGCAGCAGACCGGTGGGCTTCGCGCTCCACGACACTCAGGTCCGTCGCGAAGGTCGAGGAATAGGCGGCGCCGTGGGCCAAGAGCACCAGCTCGCGCTGCACGTCCATGCCGTCATTGCAGGCGCCCGCATCGGTGCCCAATGCGATGGGCACGCCCGCTCGCCGCCACGCCACAATGTCGGCGGGAAACGCGAATTGTGTTTGAGAGAGCGGGCAGTGCACGAGCGTGTCGGTGTCCGGTCGCACCAGAGCCCGATCCGCGGCGTCGACGTGAAGGCCGTGGGCCATCCACACCCGACGAAGGCCTTCGAGACGCCCGTCGGCAAAGAGCCGAGCCGTGGGCGAGCGATGGCCCGCAGCGACGGCCCGGCTCACTTCCTCGCCGGACTGGGCCACATGCAAGTGCACACCCACATCATGGCGCGCCGCCACATCACGAATGCGCTGCCAGAGTGCGTCGCTCACGGTGTCGGTGGCGTGAGGACCGAGCACCACGCCAATCCCCGACTCACTCAAAGAGCTGTTTTCTAGCAGACTTTGGGTCGCCTGAAGGCTCGACTCCCACCGATCCTTGAACGGCCCGCCCAGGTCCTGCAAGGTCTCTGCAACCACGCCCTCCAGGCCGGTCTCGATCAGGGCCTGGGCTACATGGGCCGAGTGGTAGTAGTGATCGTAGACCGCCCCTTGGCCAGCCAGTAGGCACTCCAGCGCGCCCATTCGGGCGAAGGCCTTTACGTCCTCGGGGGTTTGGGCGCCTTCGACCTGAAACCACAGGTCTTCCACCACATTTCCTCGACGGGCTTCATCGCCCCCCAACCCTCGAAACACGCACATCGATAGGTGGGTGTGCGCGTTGACGAAGGCCGGGGTGAGCAGCGTGCCCCCCAGGTCCAGCGCCCCTGCAGCGCTAGCAGATGCTTCAAATTCAGGGCGACCAAGCTCTGTAACCTTTGTGATCTCGCCGCCTTTCAGGTCGAGGCGTGCCCCCACGATGCGCGCGGTTGTGCCGTCGCTACCAAGGCGCAAAACGTGATCCGAGTAGACCTGCGCGGGATGCATGGATCCTCCGGGCGACAGAGTACACCCCTCAACCAAAACGCTCCCGGTTCCGACCCCACAGTCGGAGGCCCAAACCGCCGGATGCATATCCTGATTGCCGAAGATGACGCTGTCTCACGCTTGCTGCTCCAACGAGCGGTGGAGCGGTTGGGCCACACCTGCGAAGCCACTCCGGACGGGGCTGCAGCATGGACCCAGTACCAACAGGCTCGCTACGACGTCGTAATCAGCGACTGGATGATGCCCGATGTGGACGGCCTAGAGCTGTGTCGACGCATCCGCGCCAACGAGACGGGGTACACCTACTTCGTCCTCCTCACCGCGAACGATGACCGCAAAGACCGCTTGTTGGGAATGAACGCGGGCGCGGACGACTACCTCACCAAGCCCCTCGACCCGGACAGCCTGCAGCTGCGATTGATCGCGGCGCGACGGGTCACCGACCTGCACCGCCAGATCCTGGTACAGCAAGAGGAACTTGAGGCGCTCAACCGTAGTTTGTACGCCGAGGGGCGACGAGACGCGCTCACGGGCATCCCGAATCGCCTGTCCCTCCGGGACGACATCGAGCAAGCCCAAGCGCGAGCGGAGCGTGGCGACGCGCCGTATTGTGTGGCGTTGTTCGATATCGACAACTTCAAACTGTATAATGACAACCTAGGCCACGTGGCGGGAGACGATGCGCTGCGCGCGGTTGCCGAATGCCTGGCCGCCCAGTGCCGGGCGGGGGACAAGGTCTACCGCTACGGCGGCGAAGAATTCTGCGCCCTCTTTCACGACCAAGGGCTGCAGGGCGCCTCCATCGCGGCCGAGCGCATGCGGGCCGCCGTCGTGGCCCTGAACATCGAGCATCCAGCCAATTCCGCAGGCCCCTGCGTCACGGTGTCCGCCGGCGTCGCCCGGCACCCGGCGACGGAGTCCATCGACATCGAGCAGGTCCTGCAACGAGCAGATGAGGCCCTGTACGAGTCCAAGGCCCAAGGGCGTGACCGAGTTCGAACGTGGCAACAAGACGCGAGGGTCCTCAAACAGACCGCCTAGCGTCTCGGAGCGTCCCTTCACCTTGACGGTGCGGCCCCAGTTCCTAAAGCCTGTGCATGCGCGCACTGGTCTTCACTTCGCTCTCGCTCATCGCCTGCTCATCCCACA
The DNA here is from genome assembly GCA_045106515.1 of Myxococcota bacterium. Lineage (GTDB taxonomy): Bacteria > Myxococcota_A > UBA796 > UBA796 > REDI01. Next base: position 2,748 of record JBGCER010000261.1, on the reverse strand, counting down.
TGGGTGAACCCGCCAGCGCGTCACAGCCATCGGCCGTTGAAGCGCCTGCGCCAAGCCTCACGCCCCCCGTGCAGCCCCCCGGCCCCGGCGCCCTCATCGAAGACGAGCGCAACACGATTCAGGTGTTCGAATCAGCTCGGCAAGCCACGGTCTTCGTGACCCAAACCAAAGTGGTCCGCGACTGGAACCGTGGCCTCGTGGAGGTACCCAGCGGATCGGGCACCGGGTTCATTTGGGATGACCAAGGCCACATCGTCACCAATGCCCATGTGGTGGATGGGGGCAGCAGCTTCACCGTCACGCTCCATGATGGCACCTCGCACCAAGCCAGTCTTCGCGGCACAGAGCCCATGAAAGACATCGCGGTGCTCAAGCTCGCGGACCCACCACCGGGCCTCACCTCGGTGCGGCTCCCGGCCCGCGGCCAGCCCGTCTCAGTGGGCCAGAAGGCCATCGCGATCGGCAACCCCTTTGGACTCGACACCAGCCTGACGGTGGGCGTCATCAGCGCTGTCGGGCGCGATGTTGAGGGTTTCGGCGGCGTCACCATTCGAGACATGGTCCAAACAGATGCCAGCATTAACCCCGGTAATTCCGGAGGCCCACTCCTAGATTCTAGCGGGCGGCTCATCGGAATGAACACCATGATCTACTCGCGGTCCGGCGGCTCTGCCGGCATCGGGTTCGCCGTTCCTACGCCCACAGTGCGGCGAATCGTGCCACAGCTCATTGCGACCGGTCACGCCCAGCGGGTGGGCTTGGGCGTGAGCTTGATCCCCCACGGTCGCCTCCAGCGAGTGGGCGGCGTGGGCGTGGGCGTCCTGGCCGTTCGTCCCGAGTCCCCCGCCGCCAAGGCCGGTCTCGTTGGGCTCACCACCGTGGGCAATCAGATCGTGCTGGGGGATGTGATCGTGGCCATCGATGACCGGCCGATCAAGGACTACGACGATCTCTACACCGCACTCGATGCTCACGCCCCAGGGGACAAGGTGCGCGTTACGGCCGTTCGAGACGGTAAACCCCGCGACCTAGACATCGAGGTCTACGTCCTAGAGTAGCGTACTGGCCTCAAGGAGTCCCTATGCCCGAGTTGACCCTGGACCAAGTCCAGCCCCTGGTGTCCGACCTCAACGTCAACGGACGCAGGGTCACCGTCCAGTTCCGCTGCCCGGCGAGCCAGCACCTCGTGCAGGCCCAGCACACGGCCGCTCCCAAGTCCACGAATCGCATGGCCAAGACCGCCCAACGCACGGTCATGTATGAGGTACGCCGAGCGATCACCCCCGTACTCCGGGGCGTCTTCGGACGCAGCATGTTCGGGCGGCTCGCCACCCAGGCCGCAGACAGCGCGATGCGCCAGGCCACCACCACCCGTGCGGGCCCGGCCACGCTCAGCCAGAGTGAGCAAAACACGGCGATCGTAGAAGCCTTTCGCTCGGTCAGCAGCCAGTTCATCTGGGATGCCAACAACACCCGCTGGATCTCCGCACGCGCCGCCCGCGACCTGATGTCTCCGTTCGAGCTGCAGCTCGCCGATGGGCCTGTTGAGCAGCCCTACGATCGTCAGGTGCTCGCCCGAATGCTGGTCGAAGTCGCCACAGCGGACGGCACCCTCGTCGAGGCGGAACGCGCCTTCATGATGGAGTTTCTCTCGCCTGATGTGGGCAGTCTTGAGTCCCTCATGGAGCGTCCTCCCCTCACCTCCGCAGAGCTGGGCAGCACCACTCGCGGGCCCGTGCGCGGGACCCTGGTCATGCTGGCCAGCATCTTGGCCCTGTCCGATGAGGACTTTGACCCGGCCGAGAGCGCGCGCCTCGACGCCTATGCCCACGGCCTCAGTTTGGCCGCGCCGCAAGCAGCCGCCATGCGCGAGGCCGCACAAGGCTTTCTTCTCGACCAAGCGCTCGACCGCATGTTCTCGTGGGGCGGCCACGATGCCCACGCCCGGGAGCAACTCTATACACTGGCTGATAAGCTTGGTCTATCCAGAGACAAGGCCGAGATCGCCGAGGCGCGATTCCAGCGTCGCAGGGGCGTCTGAGCGGCAATCCGGCCCGCGGGTCAGGATCCTGTGCCAGCGCTGATGGCGTACGCGACGACAATAGCGTTGACGACTCATCAAAGTGCCTTTAGACCGCCTCCTCGCACAGGAGCCCACCCCATGACTTCGACCCAAGCCGAAATCGACCAGAGCTACAGCGTCAGCAACGACTTCTTCAAGCTCTGGCTCGACGACAACATGCACTACACCTGCGCCGTCTACGACGACGACAAGATGACCCTCGAAGAGGCGCAGGAAAACAAGGCCCGCTTCCTGTACGAACTCGCCGAAATGGACGATTCCAAGACCATCTTGGACATCGGCTGCGGTTGGGGCTCCATGATCGACGTGGCCACGCGCCTCGGCGTCAAGCGCGCAGACGGCATCACCCTGTCCACCGAGCAGGTGGAGTGGTGCAAAGAGCGCAACATCGACAATGCCGAGTTCATTCTGTGCGACTACGCCCTGTACGAGCCCAAAGAGAAGTACGACGGCCTGGTCAGCATCTGCATGATCGACCACCTCTGCTCTCCCAAGCAGGCCCGCGAAAAGAACGCGGTCAAGATCTACCGCGAGTACTTCAACCGCTTGGCCGAGTGGGTCGAGCCCGGAGCGCCCTTCGCCTTCCAGGCCATCCTCACCGCCAAGATGCCTCGCAAGCGCGCCGACCTGGAAGACTTGGCCTTTACCGCCAACGTCATCTTCCC
>JBGCER010000260.1:0-13664 GCA_045106515.1 Myxococcota bacterium | reverse complement strand
CGCGGACACGAACCGCCGAAGGGAGAGGTGCAAGCCATATTCATCGCTCTCACCCGCATCGAGGAAGAGCAAATCGAGCTCCTTGAGCGCATCTGCCCCACCTTCACGCTCCACAAGGTTGAGGGGGTCGTGCCGGCCCCACCGCTCGAACGCGGCCAGGTCGACGGCCCCGGATTCAGGATCGAAGGGTAAGCGGCACGGGTAGGGGGCTTGCTGGACGTCCGGCTCGTACGCACAGGCCATCGCCAGCATGTTGAAGGCGGCGAAGTGGTGCCCGCTCGGCCGGTTCAATGCCCAAAACCGCTCGACCCAGCCGTCGATCCCACCCAGGCTCTGAAAGCCGCGGATCGCATCTCGTACATCGGAGGCGTAGGTCAGGGCAAAGCCCATGTCGCCCGCGTGGCACGCGATCGCACTCAAAAATCCCGGCCGGTCGAAGGCAAGGCGAAGGGCGCCGTATCCGCCCGATGATCGCCCAACGGCGCCCCACTTTCCGGACAGTGAGGCCTGGTCTGCCACGAAGCGGGGCAGCTCGTCTGCCACGTAGCTCTGGTAGGCGCCGATACCGGGCGAATCTAAGTATTGTGAGCCTCCAACCGAGGTCATTGTGTCTGGGAGCACAGCGACGAACGGGGGGCACCCGTCTTTCACCAAGTGGTCGATCCGGGTGGTGATGCTCACGTCCGAGAGTCCGCGCGCCATGAGTCCTTCGCCCGTGCCCGCAAAGGCCGGCAGGATCAGGATCGCGGGGTACCTCCACCCGGGATCGTAGCCGGGCGGCAGGTAGATCCTCACGTCGCGTAGGTGGGGGTCGCCCCACGGGTTGCCGCGCAGGCACTCGCTGTCGTGCTGAACGGTGAGCATGCGACCGCGCTGGGCCAGGGGCAGCGCAGGGAAGGGGCTGGGCATGTAGGCTCCGGGTCGGACGGGAGGTTACCGCACCCCATGACGACGTCGACCTCTTCTGACTACGAGCGGCTCGGTGGTGCCGAGGGCCTGACTGCGCTGGTGCGCGCGTTCATCGATCGGGTCTTCGATGACTTCATCATCGGGTTCCAATTTGTAGGACGGGACAAGGACCGAATCGTAATGCACGAGGTCGCCCATGCGGCCCAGCACTTGGGCGGGCCCGATGCCTACGCAGGCCGACCGCTGCACCATGTGCATCATCCGCTCAAGATCAACCGCGGCCAGTTCCGGCGACGGCTCGCGATCTTGAGGACGGTGCTGGAGGAGCAGCAGGTGCCCTCCGACATCATCGACCGGTGGGTCGCTGCAGACCAACGCATGGAAGCCGCGATCACAGACGGCAGCGAGTGCCTCCCGGACGCATGAGCGGCCCCACGCGCAGGCCCGCTCCTAGAGGCCGTCGATGATCGCGTTCAGGGTCTGGCTGGGGCGCATGGCCGCCGCGGCCTTGTCTGCGTCCGGCATGTAGTAGCCGCCAAGGTCGAGGGACGGCCCCTGAACCGAGTTGAGCTCCTGCACGATGGCGTCCTCTGCGGAACCGAGGGAATCGGCCACTTGGGCGAACCGGTTCTGCAGCTCAGCATCGGTGTCTTGGGCCGCCAGGGCCTGGGCCCAATACATGGCCAAATAGAAGTGACTTCCTCGGTTATCTAGCTCTCCGACCTTGCGAGACGGAGACCGATTTTCGAGCAGGTAGCGGGTTGTGGCTTGATCGAGCGTCTGGCCCAATACGCGCGCCTTGGCATTGCCGGCCCGGTCTGCGACGTGGTCGAGGGACACGGCCAAGGCCAGGAATTCGCCTAGCGAGTCCCAACGCAGGTGGTTCTCGGTCTCGAGCTGTTGCACGTGCTTGGGAGCGGAACCGCCCGCGCCGGTCTCAAAGAGCCCGCCGCCATTCATGAGGGGCACGATGGACAGCATCTTGGCGCTGGTGCCCAGCTCCAGGATGGGGAAGAGGTCGGTCAGGTAGTCGCGAAGCACGTTCCCGCTGACGGAGATCGTGTTCTGGCCGGCCTTGACCCGCTTCAGGGTGAACGTGGTGGCGTCGACGGGCGACATGATGTGCAGCTCAAGACCGTCGGTATCAAGCGTGGCCAGGTTGGCTTCGACCTTGGCGATGACTTGGGCATCGTGGGCGCGACTGCTGTCGAGCCAGAACACCGCGGGCCAGCCTGTTGCGCGGGCTCGAGAGACAGCGAGCTTGACCCAGTCCTGGACCGGAGCATCTTTGACCTGGCAGGCGCGCCAGATGTCGCCGACCTCCACGTCGTGCTGCATGAGCACGCTTCCGTCGGCGTCGACCACGCGGATCGAGCCTGCGTCGGTCACCTGGAAGGTCTTGTCGTGCGAGCCGTACTGTTCGGCTTTCTTGGCGATCAATCCCACGTTGGGTACAGTGCCCATGGTGGTGGGGTCGAAGGCGCCGTTCTCGCGACAGAAGTCCACGACGGCTTGGTAGATGCCGGCGTAGCTGCTGTCCGGGATGATCGCCTTGGTGTCTTCCAGCTTGCCTTGGGCGTTCCACATCTGGCCGGAAGACCGAATCATGGCGGGCATAGAGGCGTCGATGATGACGTCGCTCGGTACGTGCAGGTTGGTGATGCCCTTGTCGGAATCCACCATGGCCACGGACGGCCCGCTGGCGAACACCGCCTGGATGTCGGCCAGCACCTCTTCGCGCTGGGTTGCCGAGGCCTCATCGAGCTTCTCGATGAGGTCGCCAAAGCCGTTGTTGACGTCCACACCCAAGTCATCGAACAGGCTGGCGTGCTTCTCGAAGACCGGGGCGAAGAAGGCCCGCACGGCGTGGCCGAAGATGATGGGGTCGGACACCTTCATCATGGTGGCCTTCATGTGCAGGGACAGGAGCAGACCCTCTTTGCGGGCGTCCTCGATCTGCTCATGCAGGAAGGTCAGCAGAGCGGACTTGCTCATGACCGTGCCGTCGAGGATCTCGTGGGCCTCTAGAGCGACGGTTTTAAGGGTCTTGACCGCGCCATCGGCCGCCACGTGCTCGATTCGCACGGTCGTAGCGGCAGGCACGCAGATCGACTTCTCATTGTGCCGGAAGTCGCCCCCGGACATGGTGGCCACATGCGTGCGTGAGTCCTTGGACCACGCACCCATTCTATGAGGGTTGTTCCGTGCGAACGCCTTGACGGCCCCGGGAGCCCGGCGGTCCGAGTTGCCCTCGCGCAACACGGGGTTCACGGCGCTGCCCTTCACCTTGTTGTAGGCGGCCAGGATCGCGCGCTCATCGTCGTTCTGGGGCTCTTCCGGGTAGTCCGGCAGAGCAAAGCCGCGGCCTTGTAGCTCTTCGATGGCGGCTTTGAGCTGGGGAACTGAGGCGCTGATGTTCGGCAGCTTGATGATGTTCGCTTCCGGCGTCAGCGCCAGCTTGCCGAGCTCGGCCAGCGCGTCGTTGACGCGCTGCTCTGCAGGGAGTCGGTCGGCGAAGGCGGACAGAATCCGACCGGCGAGCGAGATGTCGCGGGTCTGGACTTCGATGCCGCCGGAGCGCAGATAGCCACGAATGATGGGGAGCAAGGACCGAGTCGCCAGGGCAGGGGCTTCGTCGGTGTGCGTGTAGATGATGGTCGGTGTCATCGGCGTCCTCTGGTTCAACGGGCTGACCCCTAGTCGACTTGCGCGACACGATCTTGCACGGTTGTTGAATTCAGCGTTCCGCGGGGCCGTTGGTCAGGCGGGAGGCGTTGTTCTTGTGCTACTCTCCCCGAGTATTGCTGCATGGAGAGCCAATGCGCCTGTCTCCTCTTGGCGTGATCTGCACGTTGTCGTTGACTGTTGTGTCGGCCTGTGGGCCCGACATCGTGATCGGACCCGGCGCCCCGTTGGATCCCACGGCCTACATCGATCTGCCTTCGGCAGAGGTCGGATTTATCGAGAGCGAGCCTATCCAATTCCGCGGCGTGGTCTCCGATAGCAACGGCCTCGACGACATCGCCACCGTGACTTGGATCTCCTCCATCGATGGTGAGCTGGGAACACCCGAAGTCACGGCGCCCGATGATGCGGGGCGAACTGAGTTCTCGGACCTTCTTTCTGTCGGTGAGCACGTGGTTACGCTCGCTGTGGTGGACTCCGCTGGCTTGCGCGCTGAAGACAGCGTTGTGGTGCTGGTCGAAGCCGAACGCCAAGAGCCCACAGCCGATATCTCCCTGCCCGATCCGTCGGAAATCTACGACATGTACCAGTTCGATGAGCTGGCTGTGGTGGGGATGGTGAGCGATGAACAGCAGGAGGCCACCAGCCTAACTGTTCGGTGGTACGCCAAGAATGTGGCGACCGATGCAGTGACGGAGATCCCCTCTGGCGCGGCAAATGGGGCGGGGACGACCGCGACCACCTGGACTCCGCAGGTTGCGGGACGGTTCGAGGTCACGCTGGAGGTGGTCGACTCCGACGACAATGTTGGTTCGGCCGACATCACCGTCATTGTCGCCGACCCCAACGAAGAAGACTGGGACGGCGATGGGGTGTCGGTCAACGATGGCGACTGCGACGATGACAACATCGACGCCTTCCCTGGCAACCCAGAGAAGTGCGACCTCATCGACAACGACTGCAACTCGATCATCGACGATAAAGACCTCGATGAAGACGGCGTGATCGATGATACCTGCACCGGGTACACCGGCCCCGCGAGCGTCACCGACTGTGATGATGGAAACCGGGCCATCTACGGCGGCGCAGATGAGATCTGCGACACCATCGACAACGACTGCAACACGATCATCGATGATAAAGACGCCGATGGGGACTTCTTCGTAGACGTGGCATGTGTGGCCCACGACGGCGGTCTGCCTACGACCGACTGCGATGATGATGACGCCGTGAGCTTCCCTGGAGCTCCTGAGACGTGCGACCTCAAGGACAACGACTGCAACGCCATCACCGACGACAAAGACGCCGACTCCGATGGCCACATCGATGAGCTGTGCGTCGCCTACACGGGGACCGAGCCCCTCGATGACTGCAATGACGCCGACGCCTCCATCAACCCGGACCAGCCCGAGAGCCCAGATGGCTTGGATAATGACTGCGACGGCACGGCGGATGAGGGCACCAGCGCCTACGACGACGACGGGGACTGTGCGTGTGAGACCGCGCCCTGCACCGGGTCCATCGCCACCTGCAGCAGCATTGTTGGCGGGGACTGCGATGACGCGGACGCCACTTACTTCCCCGATGCGGTCGACGATCCGGATCCGGCGTATCTCGATCTCAACTGCGATGGCATCGATGGTGACGAGCTCAACTCGATCTTCGTCGATCCGGTGAGCGGCCGAGATAGCAACAACGGCCTGACGGATGCCACTCCTGTGAAATCGCTGGATGAAGCCTATAAAAAGGCCGCGACCGCCGGCGTAGACTGGATCTTGGTCGGCAAGGGATCCGTGTCCCTGACGGGAGACTTCAAGGCCGGAATCAGCCTTGCTGGCGGATATAATACGTCCAGCAGTTGGACCCGTACATCGGGCTCTTTGGCGGAAATCGCCGTGCCGGCTGCCGGCAAATACCTGAACTCGTGGAGCGCTGCGACCGAGTGGCACCAGCTCGACATTGCGGCGGCAGACAACACCTCCACCGGAGGCTCGTCCATCGCGTTGCGCATGAACTCGGTGAACAACCTGACCATCGTGGACAGCACGATCGAGGCTGGGCGCGCAGGTGCGGGCACGGCGGGCACCGCTGGACGCTCCGGCGCAACAGGCGCTCGCGGGTCCAATGGAGCGCGGGGTTGCGAGGATTCCAGCGGATTCTGCGGCTCGTGTAGCCAACCCGCAGGCGGAAGCGGAGGTTCTGGTGCGATCTCAAACCGGGGTGGCACCGGCGGCCGGCCTGGTAAGGGTGGCGGCAGCGGTGCAAGGGGTGGGACCGGAACGGGTCCCGGCGGAGCTGGCGGAGCCGGTGGCGCTGGAGACAGCGTTGGCAAGTCGGGTTCTTCGGGGACCGGCGGCGGGGCAGGAGCTAACGGAACGGGTGGAAATGACCTTGGTACGCTCTCTATGAGTGGCTACGTTGTATCCAGCGGCTCCGCGGGCCGCAACGGCGTTGAAGGCGGCGGCGGCGGTGGCGGCGGTGGCGGCGGCGGTGGAAACTCCTGGTGTGACTCCTACGGCGGCGGCGGCGGCGGCGGCGGCGGCGGCGGCGGTGGCGGCCGATTCGGCACTGCCGGAACGGGGGGTGGCGCGTCCATCGCCATCCTAATGAACAACTCGAATATCAGCCTCGAAGGCACCACAGTCACCGCCTCTACCGGCGGCAAGGGCGGTGCTGGCGGGCGCGGCGGCAATGGCACCAGCGGAGGCGCCGGTGCCAGCGGCGGAGCCGGCGAGGACGACAGCGGCGCTGGCGGCACCGGCGGCACCGGCGGTCGTGGTGGAAATGGCGGTCATGGCGGTGGCGGAGGCGGCGTGCCTTCCATCGGCATCGCATGTCTGGGCACGTCCAAGCCTGCCCAAGACTCGGGCACGAGCGTCACGGCTGGCACCTCGGGCGCCGGCGGCGTCAGCTCCGGAGATGCGGGCGATAAAGGCCGTCAAGCAGCGACGGACAGCTGCCGATAGGGCGGGTTTGACAGGGGCGCTACCCACGCTGGGCTCGCATCGGACAGATCTTGGACGGGTGCTGCGATAGGGTCGGGGACTGACCGAGTCCTCCCCCTATGTCCTTCGTCCATTTGCACGTGCACAGCCAGTTCAGCTTGCTGAATGGCACCGCCAGTCCCGAAGCCATCGCCGCTCGGGCTGCCGAGCTGGGCATGGAAGCGGTGGCGTTGACGGACTCCGCCAACATGTACGGGGCGGTGGCCTTCTACAAGGCCTGCAAAAAGCAGGGGATACGCGCGGTTCTGGGTTGCGAGATCACCATTCAACCCCAGGGCATTTCTTATGAAGATCCCGAGCGCGAGCGCGGTGGCTACCAGGTGGTTCTCCTCGTAGAGAATGAGCTTGGATATAAGAATATCTGCCAGTTGCTCACCAAGGCGATCTTCGATGGCATCTACTATCGTCCGCGCATCGACCTTGAGCTTCTAGAAGCGCACCGCGATGGGCTGATCGTGTTGAGTGGTGGGCGCAAGGGCGTGCTCGGACGGCCACTCATGGCGGGCAAGGTAGAGCGGGCTCGGGATCGGCTCCAAGAGCTACGCGCTCGGCTGGGCGATGATCAGCTGTACCTGGAATTGCAAGACCACGGGCTCGACGGCCAAGACGTGATCCTGCAACACACGCGTCAGCTCGCGGCCGACGCTGGCGTGCAGACGGTGGTGACCAATGCCTCTCACTACCTGGCGTCCAGTGACGCGCCCGTGCACGAGGTGCTCAACGCCATCGCCCTCGGGTGTTCCATCTCCGATGAAGAGAGGATCATCGCGCCGACCGACCAGGCCTGGTTCAAGACTGAAGATGAAATTCGCCAGGTATTCCCTGACGATGCAGACGCGATTGAGCGAACGGTGGAGTTGGCTCGCCGGTGTGACTACCACTTTGACTTCGGCACCTACCACTTCCCGGCCACCACTCCGCCAGACTACGTCAAAGAGGGCGAACAACCCGACACAGCGGCGAATTGGTCCTACTTCTACAAGGCCTTTCCACCCCCCAAAGACTTCGGCTACCCCCCACCCGAAGAGAGCATCCCGGATCACCCCGAAGGTGCGGGCAATTTGGCCGGTTTCTTTGCTTGGTATAGCCGGCGTGGCCTCGAAGTTCGGCTCGAACAGATGGGGATCCCCGCTGACAAACATCCGGAGTATTGGGACCGGCTGCAGGTCGAGATCGACATCATCAACCAGATGGGCTTTCCGGCGTACATGCTCATCGTGGCCGAGTTCATCAACTGGTCCAAGGACAACCTCATCCCCGTGGGGCCTGGGCGCGGGTCGGCGGCGGGCAGCCTGGTGGCGTGGGCCATGCGGATCACCGACATTGATCCTCTGCTTTATGGCCTGCTGTTCGAGCGCTTCCTGAACCCCGCTCGGGTGTCTATGCCGGACATCGATGTGGACTTTTGCCAGGATCGACGCGAAGAAGCGATCGCTCACGTCCGGGACAAGTACGGCGCGCCTTTGGTGAGCCAGATCATCACCTATGGAACGCTCAAGGCCAAAGCGGCGGTGCGTGATGTGAGCCGGATCCTCGGTCTGTCCTTCCCGGACGCAGACCGCATCGCCAAGTTGATCCCCGACGACCTAAAAATGACGTTGGACAAAGCGATCAGCGAGGTCGAGACGCTCGCGAAGATGTACGAGGGCGACCCCAAAGTCCGCCGGGTCTTGGATCTGGCCCGCGGCGTCGAAGGCCTGTGCCGCCAGACCGGCGTCCACGCGGCCGGCGTGGTGATCGCCGATCGACCGCTGGTCGAATATGCCCCTTTGTATCGAGATGGTCCCGAAGGTGGGCCGGTCGTTCAGTACGATATGAAGTCCGCCGAGAGCATCGGGCTCATCAAGTTCGACTTCCTGGGGCTCAAGACCCTCGACCAAATCCGCGACGCCATCGCCCTCATCGAGCGAAACCACGGCACTAAAATCGATATGAGCAAGCTGCCCCTCGACGATGCAGCCACCTACGCCATGCTCGAACAAGGCGATGCGCTGGGGGTGTTCCAGCTCGAATCCTCGGGCATGCGGGAGCTGTTGGCCCGGCTCAAGCCCAACTGTGTCGACGATATGGTGGCGTTGGTTGCGCTCTATCGGCCGGGTCCTCTGCAGTCGGGCATGACCGATGACTTCGTCGAGCGCAAGCATGGTCGGACCAAGGTCGAGTACCCGCTGCCGAGCTTGGAGCCGTACCTAAAAGGCACCTACGGCACCATCATCTATCAAGAGCAGGTGATGCAGATCGCCCAGGAAATGGCTGGGTATTCCTTGGGTGAAGCCGACTTGCTTCGCCGGGCCATGGGCAAGAAGAAGGCCGAGGAGATGGACAAGCAGAAGGTTCGCTTCCTGCAGGGGTCCATCGAAAACAACATCGACGAGAAGAAGGCCGAGGAGATCTTCGATCAGCTGGCCATGTTTGCCGCGTATGGCTTCAACAAGTCGCACTCGGCCGCGTATGGCTTGGTCAGCTACCAGACCGCCTGGCTCAAGGCCCACTACCGGCCTGAGTACATGGCCGCGCTGATGACGATCGAAGCGGCGAATACGGACAAAGTGCTCATGTACATCCGCGACTGCCAGGCCCACGGCATTCGGGTGCGCAGCGTGTGCGTCAACGCGAGTCAGTCCGCCTTCGAAGTCCCGCTCCCCAAAGATCGAGTGAACGGTGACGAGGTCATTTTTGGCTTGAAAGCTGTTAAGAACGTGGGTGGTGGCGCGGTGCAAGCCATCTTGCGGGCCCGAAAGAAGGCCGGTGGCAGCTTCAAGGACGCGTACGCCTTCTTTGAGCACGTCGACTACAAATCCGTGAACAAGCGGGTGGTGGAAAACCTCGTCAAAGCAGGGGCGTTCGACTTTTCTGGCACCCCGCGGCGGGCGCTCATGCAAGGCCTAGAGTCCGCCATCTCCCTTGGGGCGCGCCAGCAGGCCGACGCCGCAGCGGGGCAGGGTTCCCTGTTCGGCGGCTTTGGAGTGAGCAATAGCGGGCCTCGATTCCGCTTCCCCGACGTAGACGAGTGGTCGCTGACCGAGCGGCTCAACTATGAGCGAGACGTTTTAGGCTTGTACCTGACGGGGCACCCCATGGAAGTGCACGTGGCCGACGTCAAACGCTTCGCCAGCGCGCCCATTGGCCAGCTCGAAGACCTAAAGCCGGGCAATGAGGTGCGGGTCTTGGGAAGCCCGTCGGACGTTCGCACGGTCCGCACCCGGTCGGGCGACCGGATGGCCTTCGTGATGCTCGACGACACAGACGCCAGCGTGGAGTGCACCTTCTTCTCCAGCGCCTGGGCTCGTTCACAGCGAACGATCGAAGCGGGGGAGCCGGTGCTCATCACGGGCAAGCTCGAAGACCGGGACGGCGAGATCAAGATCCGGGTCAAGTCCTCCGAGAAGCTCTCAGACGTGCGCGCACGGAACACTCGCGAGGTCACACTCGTGTTCGATGCGGCGGAGCTGTCCGGCGGTAAACTCGAAAAGTTGTCCGCTATGTTGCGTGAATATCCAGGCATATGTGCGACGCGGTTGGTCGTGGACGTGCCCGGTCGCTTCAAGGTGACCTTGGGTTTGCCCTCGCTGTCGGTCAACGCAGGCGCACCTTTGGAAGAGCACTTGTGGGCGATTTTTGGTCGCGCCGATAATGTGACCCTCAGGTAGGCGGCTTTTATGTTCGAGCGAATCATTCCATTTTTGGTGCTTTCGGCGGTGGCTTTCGCTCAGTCCACGCCCGCTGCTGAGCCCAGCGACGTCCGCATCGGCCTGTCGAGCGGGGCTGTGGTGAACTGGACCCAGGGGGTCGTGACAGCCAGCCACGCCCATCGGGGCGGAGGCGTGGCGGGGCGTCAGCAGGCGGTCGAGCAGATCGCCCGAAATCAGCTTGGACCCTTCATCCAAGATGGGCTGCCCCAGATCCGCGCGACCAGCGACCTCACTATTGGTGACCTGCTCGACGACCCAGCCCTCGGTGCTGTCATCGCCAACCGGGTCCGGCAGTGGTCCGTCTCGAAGGCCACCTACTACTCCTCGGGCAATGTGGAGATTGAAGGCCAGCTCGACCTGGGCTCGTTCCTGCGTCCGTGGACCATGGTCGAAGAGCGGCCAACGCCGCTGGAGCCGCCCAGCTCGGAGTGGACGGGCCTGGTGGTGGATGCGCGCGGAACAGGCGTAAATCCTGCATTTTTGGCGAAACTGCTAACTGCAAACGGTCAGGTCTTGTGGGATGGGCGGCTGTGGAAGGGGGCGGCGGTGCAGCGGTCGCCGATGGTGTGGGTCAACGACGCCGCACATCCAGCAGTGCATCGCGCGGGCTCCCACCCCCTACTGGCCCGGGCCTCTTCTGCGGTGGGGGCGGACCTCGTGCTGGACGCGACGAGCGCCGCTGAGGTCTCCGCCAACCTGCTGGGCACCCGCGCTCTGGGGCAAGGGCACGTGGTCGTGCTCATCGACCCATGACAGCTGCGGGGTGGGGGAGCCCTCCGGATGTGGAATGGAAGGGGCTGTGGCCCTATGCGCAGGCCCTAGAGGCCCAGCGGGCGCAACGCACGGGTGTCGTAGCGGGGCAGCGAAACGAGGCCGTTTGGCTTCAGGAGCATCCGGCTGTGCTCACATTGGGTCGCCGTCGCGTCACCGGCCTGCCAGAGGCGCACTTCTTCACCGAGCGGGGCGTGTCTATCGTGCCGACCGAGCGGGGAGGCCTCGCCACCTTCCATGGTCCGGGCCAGTTGGTGGGCAGCCTGATTCTCGATCTTCGCGCGCGTGGGTTGGGGGCCCGGCGGGCGGTTTGTGGGATCGAGTGGGGGCTGATTCACTGGCTCGCCAGCGTTGGCGTTCAGGCCCGGCGCTGGGATGGACGGCCCGGAGTGTGGGTTGAACAACGAAAAATCGCGAGCATTGGGCTTCACATTCAGCGGGGGGTGACGCTCCACGGCTTCGCGCTCAACGTCGATATGGACCTGGAGCCCTTCGGGTGGTTTGACCCCTGCGGCCTGCCAGATGTGCAGATGACCTCATTAAAAAATGAGGGGATCTCCGTCGGTACATGTCAAGAGCTAGCGTTTGATGTGGCAAATGCAGTGTTATGGTCGCTGTACGAATCGAGCGTTGACAGCAGCCGAGAGGGCCGATAACCGCGCCAGCACCACACTACAGAAGCGTAGCTCAGTGGGAGAGCACCGCCCTGACACGGCGGGGGTCGGGGGTTCAAATCCCCCCGCTTCTACCACCTCTCTGTATGGGGTCGTGGCCACTCGATGGCCCGGCCCCATCTTTGACCGTGGCGCTGGCGTAGCCCGCATCTCAGGGTTACCCGCCCCGGTCGCTAGACTCAGGAGCCTCTAATGCCCAAGATGAAGACGCACCGCGGTGCGGCCAAGCGGTTCTCCAAGACCGGCTCCGGCAAGATCAAGTTCAAGCATGCAGGTATGCGCCACAATTTTGGCTCGCAGACCCACGTGCAAAAGAAGCGCCTGATCAAGACCGGCATCATGTGCGAAGCCGACGCCCGCAAGGTCCGTCGCATGTTGAACGGCGGTTGATTCGCCACGGTTGAGATGCATGTTGCGTCTCGGCCTACACCCTAGACTCGCCGCCACCGTCGAAAGACAGGGAAGCGGCCCCAAGGAGTCCCCATGGCACGCGTGAAACGCGCTCAGATTCGTAAGACCCGTAAGAAGAAGCTGTTTAAGCGCGCGAAAGGCTTCTTCCTCGGTCGCAAGATCTACCGCCAAGCTCTGGAGCACGTGCTCCGCGCCGAGGCCCAGGAGTTTGTCGGTCGTAAGCTGCGTAAGCGGCACTTCCGCCGTCTGTGGACCCAGCGCATCAACGCTGCGGCTCGTATGCATGGCCTGCCCTACAGCAAGCTCATCCACGGTCTCAAGCTGGCCAACATCTCGCTCAACCGCAAGATGCTCGCTCACCTCGCCGTGGCCGACCAAGCCGCGTTTGAGGCGGTCGTGAACAAGGCCAAGGCCGCGCTTCCGTAGCGGCCCCTCGGGCTCGCGCTTTGCGGGTCCGTACAGAGCTCGAACGCCCCCGCACCGTCTTGGTGTGGGGGCGTCTGCGTTTGTGGCGTTGGATCTACCGACGTTGCTGCAATACGACGATGGGGACGGTGGAGGTTGCGTGCGACTGGTTTCAGTCTTGTGCTTGTTCGTGTTGGCGGGCTGCGACACGAACTCAGATGTTGGATGGATCGCGTTTAACGCCGATGATCAGTCCCTGGAAATCCAGGTGACCGCCAGCGAAGAGGTCGGCGAGGACGCCACCCTTGGCCTGGTGTCCACCACGGGCACCGTCGAGGTGGGCGACGCGATGGTGTCGCCGGGCAGCGGCCCGATCGGCACCGAGCACCAGATCGTGATCAATGTGCTCGACGACTATGAAGAAGAGGTTGGGCGCGTCACGGTCGAGACCACCGGCGACCGTGGTGAGCAGACGCACCTGATGGTTCAAGACAGCGCAGACCATGGCCTGTGGCAGATCGAGGTCACCTCGCTGGGTGCGGAGGGCGAAGAGCGCACCGACGACTTCCGCGTCCGCCTCTGGCGTGCCGCAGACGAAGATGAAGAAGCGGACCCCGAGGCGGAGACCGAAGACCCATGAGCGACCGCCCCGAAATCCCGGACAAGATGTTCTTCCGCATCGGCGACGCGGCCTCTCTGGTGGGCGTGGAAGCCCATGTGCTTCGCTATTGGGAGACCGAGTTCCGCATGCGGCCCCAACGCAGCTCCAGTGGCCAGCGCATGTACCGCCGCAAGGACCTAGAGCGGTTTTTGCGCATCAAGAGCTTGGTCCACGACCAAGGATTTACGATCGCTGGAGCCCGCAAGGCGCTGCAGGATGGGCGCCACGGAGCCGAGGTCGGCATCGAGCCAGCCCGTGTTGTCGATGCCCTCACGCGGATCGACAATGCTCGAACAAAAATCAAGGCAGCTTCGCAGCGCCTCATCGCCAGCTCACTGCGGGATCTTACCGGCACTCGTTGACGCGTAGCACTGCAATCGTTATTGCCGCGGGGCCCTCGGGGACCCCCACTCGGAGCCTAATATCGGGGCGTAGCGCAGTCTGGTAGCGC
>JBGCER010000259.1:0-5135 GCA_045106515.1 Myxococcota bacterium | reverse complement strand
TTGGTGATGGCGATCTTTCGTTCGAAGGCCTCGGGGTATTCTACTGGCTTTGCAGCGTACTTTTCAGCGAGGTTGTCCCAGAAGTGGGCGTCGACAGCCATCAAGCCTCCAGATTGCTCTGCACTCCTATGGCTTGGAGGGGGTTCGTGGCTGTTTCATCGACGGGACGGAGTGGTGCAGGAATGTGACTGTGGCTCGTCGCCACGAAAAATTGGGGCAAAGGCGCGAATTGCGTCGGACACGCATGAGCGCGCAAGTCGCAGTCGCGCATTGTTGCGAAGGTCAGGGTGACTCAGCAGCCACAGGTCGGCCATATGGCGCACTGCTGGAACCTGGAGTCGGCGCAGGGTGGGGTCGGGGTCGGCGATGTAGGTGGGGAGTGCGCTGATCCCCAGCCCATTTCGAACGGCCTGGACCATGACCCCCAAGTTGGTGAAGGTGCCCCACATAGGGAGGTCTGGGTAGCCCGAGTCTGCCACCACTCGCCGCATTGTACGGTGATCGTTGAATGCGAGCCACCGGGACTCCCCCTCGGTGAGGGCTGGATCGAGCTGACGGGCGTGCTCGGCCGAGACGTAGCTGGCGATGGTGAGCGGCACGAGCTTCTTTCCGATGAGGTGCTCGGGTGGTGTCGCGCCAACTTCTAGGATTCGAACTGCAATGTCGGCCTCTCGTTTGGTGAGGTCGAACGAGCGGCTGTCCGCCGTGAACTCCAGCTCGATTTCGGGGTGATCACGGCAGAGCCGGGTGAGGGGGCCCATCATCATGTCGGAGACCCACTCGTCGCAGCAGGTCATGCGGATCGTCCCGGCTAGACGTTTGTCCAGGCCCACAAGGTCGCGCTCCAACGCCGCCATCTCACGTTCGACGTGCTCCGCTCTAGGCCGCAGCAGCTCGCCGGCTTGGGTGAGCGTGTAGCCGTCCCGATCTCTGTCGAAGAGACGAGTGGATAACTCACTTTCCAGCGACTCGACCCGCCGAGCAACCGTCGAGTGGCTCACCCCCAGCTGTGCGCCGGCGCTTCGTACAGAGCCCTCTCGGGCCAGGGCCAAGAAGTGGCGAAGGTCATTCCAATCCATGGGCGGACGCTAGCATGGGGGGCTCAGACGCCGGGCGCGCGGCACCCTCGGATGTTCAGCACGGATCGGAGGCAATTCGCACTCGGCGGGTGTCCAGGAGATAGCCGCCGCTGCCGCTCTTGAGCCGCTCGCCCAATCCGCCGTCCGACCGCAGCACTCGGATTTGAGTGTAGAGGCGATTCATGGCGGCAGACGCCTTCATACGCTCGTTTGGCCATCCGGCCTGGATGAGCGACTTTGCATCGATGGGTTCGCCGGGCTCGCTGAGGTGCCGTTCGATGAGGGCCCGCAAGATGCGTCGCGGAACAGGCCGGCTCGACAGGTCGTGGTCGCCGTGGATGGATCGCACCCATGAGCCGTCGCGGCCTACGTGTACAGCGGTCGCCGCGGCCTCGGCCATGCTCGCCACGGTGACCCAGAATCTCTTGTTGAGAGGCACCTCGTCGAGGTCGGGCTGCTCATCGGCCAGAAGACGCTGAACCGCCTGGCCAACCCCATACTCGTCGGGTTCGGCGGGCACGTGCCACGAGGGGCTCTCGCCGGTCTGGGTGTGCTCGATGAGCGCGAGGTAGGCGTCCGCGACTTGGTCGATCTGCTTCGCCCCCTCGGACTCTCTGAGGTGTTGGGCCTGGGTTCGGGCTGCCTCCAGGTCCCACTCCGCGAGTGCGTGCATCATCAGCGCCGCGCGGGCGTAGATGCGGTAGGACGCGGACGAGACGTCCACAATCCTCTTTGCGAAGCGTATATCGTCTGGTGAGGCCGGCTGGCCGGCCGAGCGGGCCAGCAGGATTCGCGCCGCCACCCCAAGGGCAGCCACGCTGGTATCCGCCGATGCAGAAGCGGACTGCTCGAAGGCGGCGGCGTGGGCGGTCGCCCGCTCCCAGTCCGCGAAACTCAGGCCGGCCAACGTCCCGTATGAATGGGTCACTCCCCAGAGCCATCCCGGGGTCCCGTCGTACGCCAGCGACAGCGTCTCCGCCTCTTGGAGGTGGGTTCGGCTTCGGGAGGGCGATGGGTCGGTCAGGCCCCGCTGCGCGAGCAGCGGGGCCAGCAAGAGCGTCAGGTTGTGTTTCCGGTACAGGCTCTCGGCCGTCCGGGACGCCGCGTCGGATGGCTGTCCAAGCTGGTGCTGAACCCAGGCGAGGCGCCGATAGGCGATGGCCGTACCCAGGGGCTCTGTCAGGACGGTGAGGGCCTCTTGGATCACGACTAGGGCCTCGGGCAGTCGTCCCAAGCGGCAGTAGCACTCGCAGATCACCGACTTGGCGACGCCCACCGCCTGGTCAAAGCCATGCTCGACGGCTTGCTCCAGCATGAGCTCAGCCTCGGCAAGGGCGCGCTCGGCTCCGTACATGTGCAGGCAGCCACCGACGTAAGAGGAGCGCAAAAGCAGGATTTGCTGGGTTGGGGCTTGCTGGGTCTCGGCGAGGATCTGTCCGTAGAGCGTGGCCCATCGCCGTCTGGGTGTGGTGGTCGACAGGTACTTTCGCCACCGGGCCAGCAGGTCGGCGTCGGCGTTGTCCCGCACGATGGCGCGCACGTCGGGCCAGTGGCGGCGAAGGAGCTGTCGGCCCTCCGCTTGGCCGCCCAGCAGTTGCCGATCGGCGCGCTCTCCGGCTTCGGCGAGATAGGTCCGCAGCCGCAGGCGGTCTTGCGGCGTGGGCTGCTGTTGCTGGCGAACGAAGTGCCGCGTACTCACCAGCATTCGAAGGTGCGGAGCCCCGTCGGTCGCCGAGCTCTGGAGCAAGGACTTGTCTTTGAGCCCAACGAGTAGCCCCAGGGCGTCTTGTGTGGCTGGGCCGAGCACCGCCTCGGCAGCCTCTAGGGAAAACTCGGACTCAAACTGGGATAAGGCCGATAGTGTCTGCCGTTCTTCTTCAGAGAGTCGGGTCCAGCACGACTCGAGGGCCGCCTCCATGCTGCGGTGCCGAGGGGCCGCCCCACGGCGGTTTGAGCCCGGCGCTGGCTTGGCGAGGACCCGCTCGGCCAGGGCCGCCGGGGCGATCACGCTGCACAGCGGCGCGGCGAGGTGGATGGCGAGCGGCAGGTGATCCAGGGCAGCCACCAGGTCCACCACACCTTCGGAGATGGGCAGGCCTGCGAGTCGACTCAGGAGCGCCGCTGCGTCGTCTGCGCTCAGGGTGTGCAGCTCGTGGGTGAACTCCCCGGGAATGTGGAGGGGTTCACGGGAGGTGCAGACGAGACCCTGTACGCCATCATCGAGCCAGCCGGTCAGCAAGGCTGCGGCGGGCGTGATCGCCTGCTCTAGATTGTCCAGGACGGCGTGTCGGCCCTGCAAGACTCGGCCGATGGCCGTGGCGGCATCGTCATCATTGTAGTTGGATAGGTGCAAACCCACGACTGCAGCGATGCGCTCCACGATATCGTGCTCGGTGGTGGCGCTGCAGAGGTCGACGAAGATGGCGTCCTCGTGAGTCTGCAGCCACGCCTTGGCAAGGCTGGTTTTTCCCACTCCGGCGGGGCCAACAATCGTGGTTAAAGGCGAGTTGCTGGCTGATTCTTGGAGCTTGCGCACCTGCGGCGCCAACCCCACCATGCCGGTGCCATCCACCACGTCCGTGTGCATCCCGTTCCTGCTAAAGTATCGTGTACTCAACAGTATAGAGGTACCCGGTGCGGGGTACCGCGGCAACCCTGCCGCCAGCCTACCAAGCGAAGCCGGTCACCCTCGCTGTGCCGTCCGATTCACACACGGCCAAGACGGTGCAGGCCTGCTCGCTGATCTGCTCTTCGCTGTCGAACATGTCATTGCAGTGCAGGGAGCCACATCCCTGACCCCAGCCATTGTAGGAGACCTGTTCGGTGCCCAAGGTGGCGTAGTTGATCTGCCGGGTCTCTTGCGGTGCGAGGTCCGAAGAGAAGCGAACGAGGCCCTCACACCAGCCGATCTCCGTTGCGTCGGACTTGGTCGCCATGGCGGCGGGCGGGATCGGCACGGCCAGCTCGATCTCGGCGTCTGCTTCGCAACCGGTGGCGGTGGTGGGCACCCCGCGAGGGGACGCGGAGAAGTCCTCGAAGTTGACGGTGCCGCTAAGCGACTCGCCGTCGTTGGGTTCGACCTGCAGGAGTGAGGTGCCGCCGCGCAGCCCGTTGAAGAACACCAGGCCCAGCGCGGAGTCATCGTTCTCAATCAGGTTCTCCCCGGGGCGACTGACGTCGGCCAATAGGCTCAGCCAGTCCGCAGGCCCGAGTTGCATGGACCACCGCTGAGCGTCTTGCACCTCGAAGCGCCCGTTGATCTCCATCTCGAACTCACGGCCGATCACCGTGATCGTCCGGTTGTCCACATCTTCGAACCGGACGACGAGCTCCTCGACCTGCAAGCTCACTCGGCAATAGGAACCGGCGGGGATCTGTACCGAGTCTGGCGATGCGCTGCCGATGAACCGAAAATTGGGCTGCTCCAGCGCGACGTCTTCGGTGCCTTCGCAGCCTTGCAGGACAACTTCTTGGGTGCTGAGCTCCCCGCCGCGGGCGCGCTCGGTGTCGGTGCTTGTGTACCCGGCAGTCAAGCTCGGGTTTCCGACGAACGTTCCCGACGAACCCTCCATGCAGCCCGCGAAGGTGGCGGCGAGAACCACGGTGTTCCAAGGTCTCATGAGGACTCCTCTCGGCGGCCGGACAAGGGAAAGAGCTGGAGGTTCATCTGCATCACGCGATCCGCATCGTCGGTGCTGGAGTCGCACAGGTGCATCATGCGCTCCATAAAGGCGTTGGCCTCGGCCTTAATGGTGGGCATCAGGGCGTCGGGCACGGAGACGGTGATGGCGAGCAAGTGGCGTTCATCCCCAGAGAATCGCTCGATGGACTCGCTGGCCCGCCCGAGCATCCCCCGGTGGTAGTTCTGCACGGCAAGGCCGGTGACCTCGGTGGGCGTGACCACACTCGCCTCGGCGGGGACCAACGTTTCATCGGCCTGCACGAGCAAGCCGAGCTGCACGAGCGTGTCGAGCGCCTTCTTGGCGTCAGCGGCGGAGATCCGAGGGCGCAGTTGCTCGCCCACCCAGGCCGGATCAGGCCGAAAGTCGGAGCGGG
>JBGCER010000258.1:0-9790 GCA_045106515.1 Myxococcota bacterium | reverse complement strand
GCGGATAGGAAGCATCAAGCCCTCTCTCCCGCGCACTCTACCGCCCGGTTCGACCCGCCGCGTCGCTTTAGTCGGACTCATCGGCGCTCATGTTCGCCGAAATCTGTCCTAAAAGCTTATATTCTTGGCTCTTCATATTCTCCACGCACACCGAACCCTGCCGACCCAGCTCCCCCAAGCTCACGGCGTGCCACAGCGAAACCAGGTCAGGGCGGACCGCGCGCCGAGGCCCGTAAGCTAGACAGCACCTTGAGCGTCGCCCGGGGGCGCACGACCATCGTTCGTAGGGTCATCGCCTCGCCACAGTGGGGACAGGCGGGGGCGTGTTCGTCGAATACCCGCCGTAGCAGCTCAGCCCATGGGGTCCAGCGTGGGTTGACACTCGTTGTAGGTGCTTTCGTCAGCCGACTCCGGGCCCGCTGCCGCCTGGGGGTAGGGCGGGGGAGGAGGCGGTCTCGGTCACGTGCGCGGCTCGCCAGGATGCCGTGGTCGAGCACCGTGTTGGCCCTGGGAGGCGGGATGAGCGCTGCCAGTCGCTCCACGAAGGCCTCGGGAGTGAACACGAAGCAGGCACCAAACGTCGCGTGGAACGCATCGAACTCATCGAGACTTTCGAATGCGCCCTCGTCGAAGTGCAAGCCGTAAACCGAGCGCGAGTTCGGATCCGGATCCTCCTTGATGGCGAACCGACGAACGATGTGCCGGGCGAACGACGGTGCGGAACGTTGGGCGAATCCTTTGAGGGCGGCCTGGTATCGATCGGGCTCATGGCCCTCGGGCGTCGGGGCGACCTCGCCACTCAGTGTCATGGGATCTAGTGAGGTCGAACGCCGAGGCGCCCACCGGAATGGAGCGATGAACACCCCCTTTTCACCATGTTCTTTGCACCCGACGCCGTACGCTGACAACCGAGCAGCCAGCTCTTCGGCGAGGGAGCCAGCATCCCCCATCGGCGCTTCACCAGCGTCGGCGCCCGGGCCCTACTCTCTACCCGTCTCATCGACGAGCCGTCCGCCGAGCTGGTCGCGCAACCGAGCCAAGAGTTCCGCAGATCGCGAATCCGGCCTCTCGATTCGAACACCCTTGTCTGTCAGGTCCAACCGCAAACCCCAGGGCGAGTCGCGACGCCACTCGAAGTGCTCGTCCCCGAACCGGATGAACTCGCCGGTCGTGGGGTTCCGAACCGCCGACGGACTGCGCGGGTACATGTTCGGCACCGCGGACAAGGCCTCCTCAAGCCTAGGGCGCGCGACGCCCTCCAGCTCCAGCGTGTGTGCGACGGCGCCCAATGGCGCCGGGACGTGGGGGAGGGACCGCGAACCGGGGTCTCCGAACGCTGCTGCTCTGAAGGTCTCCAGACGCTCGGCGTGTCCACCGACAGTCTCAGTGGTGAACGGCTGTCGATTCAGTTGCACGCGCCACAGCTCTGCGGTGCACGGCTCCCACTCTCCATCCAGCTCTCGAAGGGCCGACAGCCGCTGGCGCATCACGTGCTCATAGTCGCCGCCAAACCACATGGTGTGAGCGATTCCAGCCACAAGCCCTTCCGACCGGAACTCTCGCCGGCAGGGGTTGGCACTCACATCGACTTCCTGCTGCGGCAGCGGCGGCGGCGCCCCACTCGACACGAGTCGCACGCCATCGAGACTGCGACCCGCCAGCTCATAGGACTGGGTGCTCGTGGCGTTCTGCCACTTCTCGAAGTCGGCCATGCAAAGACGGGCAAATCGCACGACACACACTGCGGACAGTGCGCCAACGACGGCATCTAGCACCGCGAAGTCAGCGTTCGACGCCAGTAGGAGCTGACCCACTGGCCAGCGTCCGTGGACGACGTAGTTCGCAACGCCATCACCAAAGGTCAGCTCAAAGCTTTTCTTTTGCCTTGCGGGCCGCACGAGGCGCGCCACAACTGACCGCCGTGGGGACCCTGGATGCGAGGCCGCCAAAGACGAGAGGACTCGATCGGGATCGGTCTCTGGCGCGAGGCTCACCTCAAGCAGCCACTGGTATTCGCTCACGTCCCGCCCCACTCTACGCACTGGGCTGCGCACCACCGGCTAACGCACGGCATGTTCAGCGCCGAGGCACCGACCCGACGGTCCCTCATGGCCCGGATTTACGCCAAAGGCGCTCCGACAATCGTAGGCTAGCAGCGCGGGCATCGGTACGCCCGACGCACCCCTCCGTTCAACCGAAACATCCTGAAACACCCGGCGTGACCGTCGAGAGGTCGGCGTAAAACGGTTGAAATTAGCATTCCCACCGCCTGGCTTCGAGCTCGACAGCTGCGAGTTCACCGGTGGAAACTTGGGTGGGGGCTCGTGCTCCTACACCTGGCTCTGCCCCCAGGAATACTCGGTTAGCTGCGCGCCGGTTGATGGCCACGAAGCCTGTGATTGCTTTGTCGGCGACACCATCGTGCACAGCTTCGGACTCGAAGGCGTCGGCGACTACTGCTCGACCAGCCTCGACGGCGACTTCGACGCGCGCACGGTGGCGCTAATCAAGGGCTCCGCCCGACGGTTCTTGCTGCTACCCTCCCCAAATGACCGACCTCGACCCGATCCAAATCCGCCGCCGCCTCGCGGCTCTGGCCAAGCGCCAGTGGCCCGTCCCCCACCCCGACGGGCAGGCCCGATCGTGGGAGTTTGCTTCGCCGATCCCCGAGTCCGCGGTGCTCACGTTCGAACAGACTACCGGCTGCACCCTGCCGCCCGACTTCCGGTGGTTCATCACCCACGTCGGCAATGGCGGTCCAGGTCCGGGCTCCGGCCTCCTTCCGCTGCCCACAGAGAATGCAGAAACCAAGGGGCTCAGCGACTTGGGCCGGCCCTTTCCCCACGTCGCTGCCATGGAGCGCCCGCCCTGGCGCACCCTGAATCGCGGGGTGTTGCCGCTGTGTGATCACGGCTGCGGGTTGGGTGACCTCCTGGTGGTGTCTGGGCCGGCGCGCGGTCAGGTGTGGTGGGATGCGGTGGCCGATGACGACGGTGTAGGTCCGCACTTCGACGACGGGGGCACGCCCGTCGGTTTCCAGGCTTGGTGGCTGGCTTGGCTGCAAGAGCAGGAGGCCCAGATTGAGCGTCAGTATGTCGTTCCGCCTCGATTCAGCGGCATCCAGGATGAGTTCGCCGAGCTGGTCCACCGCATCCGCGTGGCGCTGCTGTCCCCACTGCGAACGACGCTCGAAGACCTTCAACGCACGTTGAAGCCGGGGGTTCTTGTGGATCTGGTCGATGCCGTCGTCGACGGAACCCAGATCGAGCGCGGTCGGGTCCACTTGGGTCCGGCCCTGGATTGGCGGGGCACAACCCTGAGCCTGGGTCCTCAGGTCATGGTGGCGCTGGCCCACCTCAACCAGCTCGTGCCCGGGGTACCCAAGGCCGAAGCGCTGGCGTCTGACATTCGTGCATTGGAGGTTGACGACGAGATGCTCAGCGCTGCTGGTCGCCTGGACGGCCTTCGAACCTTGAGCCTGCTCGAACGACGGGGAGACCCGCCGCTT
The DNA here is from genome assembly GCA_045106515.1 of Myxococcota bacterium. Classification (GTDB taxonomy): domain Bacteria; phylum Myxococcota_A; class UBA796; order UBA796; genus REDI01. Next base: position 6,282 of record JBGCER010000258.1, on the reverse strand, counting down.
CGAGACTTGACGGTGCTCCGCGGAACACCGGCCCTCACGACTCTGACCACAAAGGGGCTCGATACGCTGACGTCAACTTCGGGTATTGAGCAGTGCCCCCATCTGCGGACGGTGGACCTCACGGACTGCGGTTCTGTGGTGACCCTGGCGGGCATCGAGCAGCTCACCTGTTTGGAAGCACTGAATTTGCGAGGCTGCACGGCGGTGGAGTCCCTCAGTCCACTGCGAGGGCTCGCGGCGTTGACCCGGTTGCACCTGTCACAGGTCGGGCTGTCGTCGCTCGACGGGCTGCCAGCCCACCTCACGCACCTGAACCTGGCCGATTGGAGCGAGCTGCGATCGGCCAGCGCGCTGTCGAGCGCGACCGACCTCCAAGACCTCTCTCTGAGCGGCTGCTACGGCATCGAAAACTTCGCATTCCTGCGTGCTTTGGCGAACCTAAACACGCTCTCGCTTCGTGAAACCACGTTTGCGCAGCCCGACGCCCTGCTCGCCAGCCCAAACCTGGAGAGCCTAGATCTGTCCTGGTGCGAAGGTCTACAGGACCTGTCCGCCCTCGCTGGTCTGAAGCGGTTGCGCGTCCTGCGTCTGGCCGGTCTGACCGTGGACGCGCGGCTCTTCCTGGAGCTGCCCGCCCTCGAGGTCCTCGACCTGCAGAACGCCAGGGTCACGTCCCTCAAGACGCTCGACGCTCACCCCACCCTCCGTGTCGTACGGCTCGATGGCTCCCCGTCACGCAAGCCCCCCGGCTGGCGGTTCTAGCATTTACACCCCCACCCCTCGCCTCCACTCCAACGCCGGAGGCCCACCATGCTCAGAGCTTGCGCACTCGCCGCGTTCATCCTGGCCACACCCTTGGTTGGCATGGCCCAAACGCCGGCTTCCCCTTCGCCGTCGGCAGAAGCCTCACCCGACTACCGACGCGCTTGGTTCGCCTACTTTCATGCGCAGCGGGCCCAACACATCGACGTGCTTGAGCGCTACGCAGAACGCGGCACGTTCATCGAAGCACCCGAGGTGAACGGCTACTTCCACCGATTCGTAGACGACCGGGGGCACCGGTGCCCAGTGGCGGAGCTGGTCTGGCGGTCGGGGGATCGCGAGCTGGTCCAGTCGACGGCCCGCGATGACAATGAGGTGGAGCTGGCGACGGTGCGCGACGGGCCGTTGATGGAGTGGATCCTGACGAGTGGACTGACCCAAGAAGAGATCGCCACCATCCAGCGCCCGGGGGACAATTCGAGGATGACCCAGGAGTTTTTGGCAGGGATCCCCGCTGGTCGAAGCTATGCCGAGGCCGTGAAAGCGTCGGAGTCCAAGGACGCCCAGGAGACGGCGGTGTCTGCGGAGTTCTTGGAGAGCGCCGCGACGGACGGCGGGGCCCCGATCTCGATCCTCCCCCCGCCCTCGCCACGCCCACACTTGGCCGCGGCGGTCGCCCTATTGCGGGCAAACCACGACGTGTCGGTGGCCAAGGCGGTGCATCGTCTTGGAGACCGGGTAAACGCGCCTCCGCCGTCGCTCTAGGGTCTCGGAGGGCGAGTCGGTCTGCGCCTCACCGGATCGTTCTAGAGAAGACGGGCCCCCTACAACGCGCCCTTCACCGCATACCAGGTCAGCTCACCCCGGTACCAACACGCCAGCCGGCCGTCTCTGTGCATGGCGCAGGTCTGAGTGTTGCCGGCAGCCACATGGGTGAAATCGAGTTCGGACGCCACCTCTTCGGGCAACGGGTTCGCGCACCACAAGCTGCCGTCTTCGGCGTCAAGCGGATAGGAAGCATCAAGCCCTCTCTCCCGCGCACTCTACCGCCCGGTTCGACCCGCCGCGTCGCTTTGACCACGAGGCGGTGACGCTCGATGATCGGGGAGCGGACGGCCTCGAAAATGAGGTATCCAACGGCACCAATACCGATGAGCAAGAGAATCAAGCCGGCGGGACGGCTGACCTCTTTGAGCAGGGTGCCGATGAGCACCCAAACCGTGCTGCCGGTGTCGGTGAGGCTCTTGATGAAGTCCCCATCGACGATCTCGACGTAGATGTTGGACCACACGAGTAGGGCGAGTGCGGGGACGATGAGCAGCGCGCCGAGGTAGGTGATGTGTTCGAGGGTGATCGGGCCTGGGATTCCGCGCTTGAGAAGTTCGGGGTTGGGGGCGCCGCCGGCATTGGCGGGAAGGCCGGCCCGGCCCATCGCTTGGAAGGCTACGACACCGGCAATAGCAAGGCACAAGGCCACGAATCCGTTGACGCTGGCCAAGAGTAGGTTGTCTTGAATGAGGACCATGGCCGAGGCGGTCAGCAAGGCGCCGCCCAAGGTCAAGAACCGGGCGATGCCCGCCGGCAGCACGAAGACCGCCAGTCCGACCAACATTCCGATTGTCGCCAGGCCAAAACCGTAGTGCCAACCAAAGGTTTCGCCGATGTAGCCGCAGAGGAGTGGTGCCGCGGCGGCGCCGAGGTTGATGCCCATATAGAAGAGGGTGAACCCGCCATCTCGGCGTGGATCGCCGTCGGTGTACAGCGAGCCTACGATCGACGAAATGTTCGGCTTGAAGAAGCCGTTACCCGCGGATAGGAAGCATCAAGCCCTCTCTCCCGCGCACTCTACGCGGCCCCTAGCAATCGTTCGTTCGTCCATGGTCCGTACATGTCGGCGGTGTCGAAGAAGTTCATCCCCGAATCGACGGCGTGGTGAAGCAGCGCGGTGCTCTTGGCGTCATCGGGTGTTCCATAGAAATCGGACATGCCCATGCAGCCAAGCCCGATGGGAGAGATTTCGACGCCGGTGGATCCGAGTTGGCGACGGGGAGGGTGAGACATGGTGACTCCATAGACGTGAGGGGATTCCAGCTTCCGCTGACTTCGCCGACAACATGGGCCCGCCTGCTAGGCAAGCGAAGACACGATGCTCCGTGTGGCTTGCCCAATCCTCCGGTGAGCTACGTGCCAACGAGGTCGAGGCATACGGGCGGGACCCTCACTCCCCAGTGCGAGATGCCTGGTTCTGCTCGGCTCGAAACCACTACTGGGGCCGCTTGCTCCGAACGCCGTGGGCCTCCTGCGCGAGGCGAACCAACTCGTCAGCGACATAGCGCACCACTGGAAGCCGGCTCCGACCTGGCGCTAGGGCGAGATAGGCCGAAAACGCTTGAAAGGTCCACTCTGGAAGAATGACTTCGAGCTGTTGCTCTTCGGGGGTCTGAAATGGCGGCGTGGCCGGACCGATTCCCATGCCCGTCAGTAGTCCCCGTCGCAGCGAGCGAGAGTCGTTGCACGCAAAGCGACCGCCCAACGGCACGGTCTGGGTCCGACCGTCCGTATGGGTGAGAACCCAGTGGGTTTGCGGCACAGGACCGACAAACCGAAGGCAGGTGTGGTCAACCAAATCGGCGAGAGACCGGGGACGGCCATTTCGATCGAGATAGTCGACGTGGGCGGCCAATTTGGGTTGGGTGCTCCCGATCTTGCGAACGAGGAGGGTGGCTCCCGACGGCGGCACCCCCGACAGACACAAGTCGATTCCACGGCCCAGCAGATCGTCGGAGCGGTCACCCACCAACACATCGAAGCAGAGACGAGGGTGCAGCTCTATTTGCTCGGCGCACCAGTCTTGAACGACGTCGATGAGCAGCGTCGGGACCTGAATGCGAACGAGACCGGCCAGGGCCGAGGACGGAAGGATCGCATCGGTCGCCTCTTGAAGGCGGTCGAGGGCGGCCCGGACATCGACATACCAAGTCGTGCCTTCAACCGTCGGTTTGACCAAGCGGGTAGTGCGATGAAACAAACGAGTCCCAAGCTGCTTTTCGAGCGCTGCTACGCGTCGAGACGTCTGTTTCGCAGACTCGCCCATCGCGGCGGCCGCACCGGTGAAGCTTCCCGCCTCGATCACAGCGGCGAACCGCTGCAAATCGCGCACCTTAATCGAATCCCAATCCGTCATCCGCCCTCTTATCCGCCCCCCGGCCATCAATTACGCCTGAATGCGACATAGACTATGACAGATGGACACCATATTCGTCGAAGTAATTGGGCTCTATTCTCCCCATGCGCCCCCAACCCGGTCTTGTCCGATGCACCATCTGCCCACCACTTCGGCTGCCCTCTCCGTGGGCCTGCTGCTCGCCGCCCCGGCGTTTGCCGGGGGCTGGGCTCAGCAACCCGGAGACGTCTACGTCAAGGTCTGGAATCGCACCTTGGTCGGGTCGCGCGCCATCGTCACCTCGAACAAGAGCGTCGTGCTCGACGAGGGGTACCAAGACCATCAACTTCAGGTCTACACCGAGGTCGGGCTCAAGCAGCGCCTGACCTGGATCGGCCACGCCGCACCGGTGGGACTAGCCTCGTACGGTACGAATCGCACAGCGTACGTCGGGCCAGCATCGACGGGAGTACGGGTAGGCCTCGTTGAGGGCGATTCCTCGGTCTTTTCTGCGCAGTTCACGGTCGGCGGCCGACTACCCGTCGGCGCTACCGAGTTGTTTCGCGGAGAGATCGACGGTGAACCGGTGGTCGTTCGGCCCACTCTCGGAACCCTCCAAGGCGATGTGGAGCTGCAATACGGGTCTGGCTTCCGGCGCGGTTGGCTGGCGATCGAGACGGGGGCACGAGGCTTCACCAGTGGCGTCTACAACCCAGCGGTGTACGCCCGCGCGCAGGTGGGCTGGAAACCCAACGAGCGATGGGTCTTGGACCTGCACATTCCGGTTCACAGCAGCTTGGGGGCCATCGACGAGACCGATGTGCTCGGGGTGACCAATACACGCTATTTGGGGTTCGGATTAACGGGTAGTTACTGGATTTCGAAGAGTTTCGCGATCACCAGTTCATTCGAAGGTGTGGCTCGCGCCACCTCGAACGCGGGAACCCCGTCGCTAAATCTGGGCGTGGAGTTTAAGAGGCACCGGCCCCGAGAGTACGCGCGAAGACGGGGTTTACAGCCTAGATTCGCAGCACAGTAGCCCAACGAAACGGGACGACGTCCGGGGGTGCAGCGACCCTGCCTAACAGAATAGGCCTGCCAAACTGGAGGCAACCGCCTGGCGAAGCGCGTCGGCGCTCGCCCCGTTTCGCGCCATCACCAACAGCCCCGTGTTGAGTGCGATTAGAGAAGCCGCAGCCTCGGCGGGGCAGACGTGATCGCGAAGGTGTCCGGCCGAGCTTGCCTCGTGAAGAGCCCGCTCGAACCCCTTCGCTAGAACGTCCAAGCTCGCCGTCACCAAGCGGCCCGCAGGTCCGGATCGAGGACCGAGCTCGATGGCGGTGTTGACCAAGAGGCACCCGAGGCGCGGGGTGGGCAGGGTCACCCGCTCGATCGCCTCTTCGAAATGGGAGCGGATGGCATCGGCGCCACCTCCCTGGCGAAAGCGGGAGGCGATCCGTTCCTCGCTGCTGGCGATGTACAAGGAGAGCGCTTCAATGAAGACGTCACCTTTATCTCCGAACGTCGCGTACAAGCTCTGACGACCGATGCCGAGGGCCTTTTGGAGATCGGTCATGGTGGTCGCCTCATACCCCTGCGCCCAAAAGACATGAAGGGCGGTGAGGAGTGCCTCATCACGGTCGAACTCGCGTGGTCTTCCCATGGTGCCACTTTAGTTCTTTAGGCTGACGTATACCAGAATTCTGGACACCATTGTCCAGAATCGATAGCATGGGGGCATGGAGGAACGGCGATGACGGAAGTTCAAACTGGCCCGACCGAAACAGCCACCACCGCTCGTACTTGGGCGAAACGCTTCTTCGTAGCCGGAAACGTCTTGCTCGTTCTCGGCGGCGTTGGGCACACCTTCGTGCACGTGATCGACATGATGGGGGCCGACCTCGAAGCGGTCCTGCGAACAGCGGGAACGGTCGATGTTGGAGGCACACCCCTCGAAATCTGGGACGTTTTTCAAGGGCAGAGCCTGATCTATGGCGCGGTCTTCATCGCGCTGGGCGTGAGCAATGTGTTCGCACTTCGCGGCCGGAGCCTTCCAAGTCTGGGAAGTGCCGCCGCGGGCATCGCTTTGTTTGGCGTGATGACCGCAATCGGCTTCCTGTACCTGGGTCCCTTACAAACCGTCGGGGGGCCGCTGGGCATTCTGCTCTTCGGAGCGACCGTGGCCGTCCGCGCGTGGGAACGGGTTGCGGGAGCGAGCGGATAGGAAGCATCAAGCCCTCTCTCCCGCGCACTCTACCGCCCGGTTCGACCCGCCGCGTCGCTTTAGTCGGACTCATCGGCGCTCATGTTCGCCGAAATCTGGCCTAAAAGCTTATATTCTTGGCTCTTCCTATTCT
>JBGCER010000257.1:0-13877 GCA_045106515.1 Myxococcota bacterium | reverse complement strand
CCTTCCACCTTGCGAATTTGGCTGCGATGCACGGTGAGCATGGTCAGGTCGTGGAACTCCACGTCGCCGCGGTGGCCAATCCAGCCCTTGAGGGTCTGCTCGACGTTGTCGGGCAGTCCGATCTGGCTGTTGTCGCGCAGGAACTGGAGCACATCGTCTCGGCGCCAGCCTCTGGACAGCGCGCGCTCTACGCTGGTGTCGGTGATCCGGTACGTGTTGGCGCGGTCACACCCGGTGAGCTCGGCGAGCTCGCCTAGACGGAACAGCAGCACCGGAGCTAGGCCGGCTGGGGCCATGGCTTCGAAGGCAGGCGTCAGGTAGAACTGGCGGAACCCATCGTCTTCGGGCGGGGAGAGCAGGTGTTGGCCGCGGGGAGAGAGTCGGTAGAACTTCTCTTGGCCCCACTGGCCCAGCTCCAAGATGCCCGAACGGACCAGGGGCGCGAAGCTGTAGCTGTCGCGATCACCGGTGCGCGTGGCCTGGGTCTGGCCCCGCTGGATTCGAGAGCGCCAGTCTTCGCCGCGCTTCCAGCGTCGGTACAAGGCGGCGAGGGGGCGCTCGGGCACCCACGATCCTCCGCCAGCGTGCACAGCCCACAAGACCCACTCGGCCATGTCAAAGCGGCTGTCCAATGCCCGAAAGATCAGGTCGCGCTGATCTTCTGGCTCCAGCCGCATCCACTCTTCCATGACGTCGGAGTTGAGGGCGAGGTACTCCCCGCGCAGCTCGACCATGCCATGCATCATCAAGAAGTCGAGATGGAACGAGAACAATTCGCTGTCGGTTTCCCAGAGCTGGCCGAAGAAGGCGTCCATCTCCTCTTTGTCGTGGCGATAGATCTCGTGGCGCTGGGTGAGGCGCGGGTGGTTCTGGTCGATGTACGTCGCCAATGAGCAGATGGTGAAGTCCAACGGCGGGCAGAAGGGCCGCGACTCCATGATCCGCACATCGTCGTGATCGAAGGTGGGCAGGGCCAGGTCGCTTTCCAAAGCGGCCACGAGCCCGTCGATGAGGGGCTCCGGCACGACGTAGAAGAACTCGTTGTTGGCTGCGCCTGAGCTGAAGACGACGCCTCGCTCAGCGAGGATCGACATGGTCTTCTTCCACTCGCGCTCGTGGCCTCCGAACGAGAGCATTAGCTCACGCAGGAATTCTTCGCTGTGCGCGATTCCGCCACACTGGAGCAGGGCCGACACCGCTTTGCGGTCGCGCTCGTGGAGCGACTTCAACAAGCTTGTGAGGCGGCTGCCCTGGGCGATGGCCCGGACGGCGAGCTGGATCATGCGATCATTGCCCGACACGCGGCCGGGCTGTCCGCCGAGACCCTTGTACAGGCCGGCGACGAGCGCCTCGGGCATGCGCTCTAGCCATCCAGCAAGGTCGTCGATCTCAGAGCGAGACAGGCGGCGCCTGCGGGCCGTCGCGCTGCCCGGAGTGGACCGGCGTGCGCGACTATTGCGCTTTCGATGTGGGTTTCGACCGCTGCTCGGAACGCTGACGTTCGGACCGGACATATCCCCACCCGAGCGTCGGCCACCCTTTCGGCGGCCTCGGCCCTTGCCGGACTCGGCTTGATCGCCGGATGTTGATGCCGGGCGATCGTCCTCGGTGATGAGGAGGAGGTCGGCTCCGGACTCGGGCTTTTTGTCCCGACGACGACGGCGACGACGACGGCGCTTGCGATTGGCTCCGCCATCGGCGGAACTGTTGAAGTCTTCAGACATCAGGGAGAATCTCCACGAGCGCCCTACGAGGGGCGCGTCGGCCTATTTTGCCGCAGCGTGTTCTTCGATGAAGTAGCGGTAGCCTTGCTCGGTCAGGAAGAGTTGGCGCTTCATGGCGAACTCCTGCTCCTTCGAGTCGGCGGTAACAACGGTGTAGAAAAGCGCGGCTTCTTTCTTGGGACGTAGGATGCGTCCCAGACGCTGCGCTTCTTCTTGGCGGGAGCCAAAGGAGCCAGAAACCTGGATGGCGACGTTGGCGTCGGGCAGGTCGATGGCAAAGTTGGCCACCTTGCTCACGATCAGCCGCTTGAGCTTGCCGGTGCGGAACTGCTTGTACAGCTCTTCCCGCTCTCTATGCGGCGTTGAGCCTGTGAGGATCGGTGTGCCAAGGTCCTTCGACAGCTCTTTGAGCTGCGTGAGGTAGGTGCCAATGATGAGAACCTGATCGTCTTTGTGCTTGATGCACAGCTCTTCGATCACGGCGATCTTGGCTGGGTTTTCGGAGGCGAACCGGAACTTGTCCCGGTTGCCCATGTTCTCGTACCGCTCCCGGTTCTTCCGGTTGAAGGGCACTCGAACTTCGAAGCACTTGGCCTCGGCCACGAAGCCGCGCTTCTCGAGGAGCTGCCACGGCAGGTCGTATCGTTTGGGTCCAACCAAGCTGAACACGTCGCCCTCACGTCCGTCTTCACGGATGAGCGTGGCGGTGAGGCCCAAGCGTCGGCAGCCTTGAAGTTCCGCAGTGGCGCCGAAGACGGGCGCGGGAAGCAAGTGCACCTCATCGTAGACGAGCAAGCCCCAGTTGTGGTCGCGGAACAGGTGCATGTGCTCGTAGTCCGCATCCTTGGAGCGGCGGTAGGTGAGCACCTGGTACGTGGCGACCGTAATGGGGCGAATCTGCTTGGTTTTTCCGGTGTAAACACCGATTTGGTGCGGCGCGATGGTCGTCTTATCCAGGCACTCACGCACCCATTGATGGACCGCCGTCTCATTGTTGCAGAGCACGAGCGTGTGCTGCTCCACGGTGGTCATGGCACACAGGGCCACGATGGTCTTGCCCGCGCCACAGGGCAGCACGACGACGCCGTGTCCGCCGGCCGGGTGGCCTTCCATGAACCAGCGCTTGACGGCTTCGCGTTGGTAGTCACGCGGGTTGAACGGCTTTCCGGAGAGCATGGTCTCGCGCAGCTTGAGCGGCATGGGCTCGCCATCGGCGAAGCCTGCGAGGTCTTGGATGGGCCAGCTTGCGAGCAGCATGCGCTGCTTGAAGAGGCCGCGCATTCCCGCCGCCATCTTCCAGTGACGGCGGCCATCCTTTTGCAGCAGCTCGCCGCCGGTCGGGGTCTGACGAATCAGCTTCTCCACGTAGGCGGTGGCGAATGTGACGCGCAAAAACTGTCGATCGCCGTCGGGGTGCTGGTGAAGTTGGACCAAACCGAATCGGCCGATGGTGTCGTCGATGTGACGAAGGACTTCGGCCGGGATGTCGAACTTGGACAGGCCCCGGAGGGTGTCGACGATCTCGTCTCGGGTCATGCCAGCCGAAGCGGCATTCCATAGGGAGAGCGGTGAGATTCGATAGGTGTGAAGCAAGTCGGGCGACGCTTCGAGCTCGGCGAATTTGGCCAAGAAGTCTCGGGCGCGGTCGAACTCGGGATGCCGGGTCTCTAGGAGAACCTTGCCATCACCCTGCACAATTACGGGGTTCGCCGGATTTACTCGCATACATGGACCATAAGGAGGGCCCTCCCTGCGTGGGGGGTCGCAGCCCGCGCGGTGTGCGGGGAACAACTGCCAAGTACATTCCGCTTGGTGCGGAGCAGACACATCGAGACCGTCAGACGGCCGGTAGGCAGTCGGGGCGGCTCTGCGGCCAAAAAAGGGGCGCCGGGTGGCGCGCGAATCATGCGGAGGTCGGCCAAAGGCCTCCATCCACTGCCAAACCATTTATCGACGCGGCGTGAGGTGTCAAGGGGTCTTTGCAGGGTGGACGGCGAGCCGAGGCCGAGTGAACGGGACTGAGGCGAGTCGTGGAGGTCGATGCTGCCGTCACAATCTGCGATTCTGAGCCTGTCCCAAGTGCGCCCGACCGATCGGTCGCGGGTGGGCGGAAAGGTACTGCCGCTCGCTCGTTTGGCAGCGGACGGACTGCCGGTTCCGCCCGCAGTGGTGCTCACTACCGATGTCTTGTTGGCGGTGTTGCGGGACCAAGATCTGCTCGCGGATGCCGAGCTCGCCTCGGGTGGAGACGCGGCGGCATGCGCTCGTCTTCATTCGTCTCTGCGCAGCGCGTCGGTGCCCGATGCGCTGCTCGATGAGCTTCGGGGATTGCCCTCGCGCTTGGGCGGCCCTGTTGCGGTTCGCTCTTCAGGGGTGGCCGAGGATGGCGAGGAGCAGTCCTTTGCAGGTCAGCACCACACCTCGCTGGGCATCGGCGCCGATGGGATGTTGGACGCGGTGCGCCAGTGTTGGGCCAGCCTCTATGCGCCGGGTGCCCTGGCCTATCGCGGCGGGGCTGGTCCCGACGTCGCCGGAATGGCGGTGCTGGTGCAGCGGCTGATCGACCCTCATGTGGCTGGGGTGTTGTTTACGATTAACCCGGTGAATGGGTCGTGGCGCGAGATGACGGTCGAGGCGGTGTGGGGCCTGGCCGAGGGGCTGGTGTCCGGCCAAGTTTCGCCCCACTGGTTTGTGGTTCGCAGGCCTCGACGCACGCCTCGGCCGCTCCAGCGCGTGCTGGCTCGGGTTCGACTTCAGCGCGTGCGCGCGGACACCCATCCCATCGATCGTCGATGGGTTCGGCGAGGATCTGGAGTCGAAGTTGAGCCGGTGCCCGCCTCGCTCCGGAGTCGAGCGACGCTGTCCCCGCACGATCTGCGACGGCTGTGTCGACTGGGGCTGCGGGTCGAGGCGCACCTGGGCGCCCCCCAAGACGTGGAGTGGGCCCTGGACAACGCAGGGCGGCTGTGGGTGCTGCAAGCGCGCCCCATCACCACCGCAAAGGTGCCGCGCCACGCCACGGACGTGGTGTGGACCCGCCGCTTTGTGGGGGAGCGGTTCCCAGAGCCGCTAACCCCTCTCGCCTGGTCCCTATTCGAGCCGACGCTCAATCACTTTATCGCCTATCCGGACGTTCAAAAGCGCTATCTAGGTGGGGGGCCTGCGCTGCGGATCGAGCGCGGACACGTCTACCTCAACGCCACGGTCTTTCCGCACTTGGCGTTCAAGATGCCAGGCCAGCCGCCGCCGCGGTTCTTGTTGGAGCTGATGCCTCCAGAGGATGCGGCTCGGCTCAAGCGTCGCTTTGCCGCTATGCCGGACACGGCGGTGTATGGGGCCATCTTTCGCACCACGTTTGAAGAGCGTCGCGCTCGTCGATTTGCCTGGAACCCCTTCCGCAATCCCGATGTGTGGGACCGGTTCGAGCGCACGCTCGATGATCGGCTCAACGAGCTGGGCCGCACGCCGACGTCGGGGGCCGATGCGGTGGAATTGGTCGAGCAGACCCTTGAGCTGCTGCGTCGCTACGTGGGTATTCATGTATGCAGCTTGCTCTTCGCCAACCTCTTCGACCAGGTGCTCGAGGGCATGCTGTCCCTGTGGGTTGAAGACGGTGCCTCGGACCTGCGGGATGCCCTGGCGACCACGCCCGCCGGAAACAAGACGTTGGAGATCAATCAAGCGGTCTGGGAGCTGGCCCAGCACGCGTCCGATGCGGACGTTCACGCCCTGGAGCGCGGTGAGTTCTCCACGGACTTTGGCGGTCGACTACAGGGCTTTTTAGGGGAGTATGGGCAGCGATCTCACGCGAGTTGGGACCTGTTCGCCCCGCGGTGGTTCGAGGAGCCGGAGCGCCTTGTGCCCTTGCTTCGCGCCTATCAAGCGGGGGCTGTCGCTGACCCTGGCGCGCTGGCCACCGAGCAAGACCGCAGGTTTGAAGACGCGACCGCGCGGCTCCAGGTCGAGGTGACGGATCCGGTGAGGGGCGCGGTGTTGGACCGCACGGTGCGCCTGTTGCGGCGCTATCTATTGTTGAGGGAAAACCAGCGCTTTCATTTCGAGCGGCTTCAGTGGGTACTGCGTCAAACCCTCGATTGGGCCGGTGAGACCCTCTGCGAACAGGGTGTGTTGAAGTCGCCGGAGCAAGCTCGCTTTTGCACCTGGGATGAGCTCCGCCAGTGTCTGCAGGGTCAGCCCAGTCCCGTCGCTTCGGAGCTGGAGCGTCGACGGGACGGCTGGGTCGCGAGTCAGGCCACGTCGGTCCCCGCCTTTCTTCGCGGCGACGAGGTCCTGGCCCCACCCGTCGACGCGCGCCGGCTTCAGGGACATGGGATCTCACCGGGACGCGTTCGGGGGCGCGTTCGTCGGGTGCGCACCCTGGCGGAGGGACGGGCGCTTCAACCGGGGGAGATCTTGGTCGCTCCCGCGGTCGATCCGGCCTGGACCCCATTGTTTTTGGTGGCGGGAGGCGCTATTTTGGAGTTGGGAAGCCGGCTATCTCATGGCGCGGTTGTGGCGCGTGAATATGGCGTCCCCGCGGTTGTCAACGTCGACGGCGCGCTGGACCGACTCCATGACGGCGATGAAGTGACCGTCGATGGAACGCGAGGATTGGTCTTCGTGCACAACTAGGCCGAGCCGCGTGCAGGGCTCGGCCAGGGTGCGATGTGCGAGTTCGCGACGAACTACTTGGCCGCGCCTGCGGGGCATGGGGCGTCGGCCACATTGACGTTGCCGACCATGTCGCCCATCAACTGAACCTTGAGCGCCTGGCACTTGTCGCCTTCTTGAGCGATCCAGGTGGCTTCGGCATCGGTGGACGTCGTGGGCTCGCCCATCAGAGGCTTGACGGCCTCCATGGCCGCAGCCTTGGCCATCATGGCGTGGACCTTGCCCTTGGCTTCGTTGAGCTTGTCCATACCGGGCAAGGCCGCCTCGGCGGTGCCGGCGTCCGTGTCATCGGTGCTGTCGGTGCTGTCGGTGCTGTCGCTGGCCGATGCAGTGCCCGCGGTGGCGGGGGCGGCGTCGGTACCACCTGCAGTCGCTGCGGGGGGCGTCTCCGGCGTGGTGGGGGGTGCGGTCGCGGTGGTGGTGCAACCGATGGTGAAGGCGAGCAGGAAAAGGGGAATGGCGCGCATGGGACCTCCGTTCGGGCCATCCTGTACGAGGCGGGCGCCGCGACGCAAGGGGCTAAGGCTTAGGGTTGACCGGTGTGGTGGAGATGGGCAGCTCGATCAGACGGGCATCGATTTGCGCATTCATCAGGGGCGTCTTTTGTTTTGACTTGAGGTGCAGCTTGGCCGCGAGGGGCTTGCTGCCCGCCAAGACGAAGGCGGTCCAGCCGAGCCAGTGTTGGCGTAAGCGATCGCCAATGGCGGCATACAGGTCTTCGACGTCCTCTTGTTCGCCCAATCGCTCGCCATAGGGCGGGTTCATGACGAGCACGCCGCGGGGCTCGCCGGGGCCCTCCACGCCCACTTCCAGGTCGCTAAAGTCCGCCTCGATGACTTCGACGGCCTCGTCCAGGCCGGCCTGGGCCAGGTTGTATTGGGCCCGAGCGACCTGGTTGGGGTCGATGTCGGAGCCGATGATCGGCACGTCCAGCGTGGGCCGAATGCGGCCTTCGGCTTCGTCGAGCAGGCGCTGCCACGCGTTGGCGTCATGTTGGGGCCAGCGAAGAAATCCCCAGTGGTCTCGATGAATTCCCGGCGCCATGTCGAGCGCATAGCCGGCGGCCTCGCGCAGGAAGGTGCCGGAGCCGCACATGGGGTCGACCAGAGGCACCCCTTCGGTGGCGAGTCGGGGCCACTGCATGGTCATCAAGATGGCGGCGGCGAGGGTCTCGCGCAGCGGTGCGGGTCCCCCGTCTCGGCCCAAGCCTCTGCGGTGCAGCGGGTCGCCGGAGAGGTCGAGAGAGATGTGCGCGTCTCGGCCGTCTACGAGTACATGAAAGCGCAGGTCGGGCTGCTCCCGATCGATCGATGGCCGGCTGCCGACCTTGTCTCGGAACTGGTCGACGATGGCGTCTTTGATGCGCACAGCTGTAAAGTGGGGGTGCCGTAAAACAGGGTTTGTACCCACCACGTTGATGGCAAATGTTCGGTCCGGGCTCAGGTGCTGGGACCATGGGCCGCGCTTGGTGCTCTCGTACAAGGCGTCGGCAGAAGAGGCGTCGACGACGCCGATGGGCATGAGCACGCGGCCCGCGATGCGCGACCAGAGGCAGCAGCGGTAGCCGTCTTCGAGCGAGCCTCGAAGACGCACGGCGCCTCTGTGGGTGGCGTGCCCGGTGAGGCCGTGCATGGCGAGCTCCGCGATGAGTGCTGGCTCGCGATCGCGGGATGTGGTGAGGACGAAGTTGTGCATGGGGGGCAACTAGTACGTCGAGGGATGGAGATCCTCCGAAGCCACGCACTCCGCACGTCTTCGCCCTATGATGAGCCATGCCCACCCTTGAGCTGCCTGCCGGCCATGTCTGTCTCGTCGTCCCACCCTTGGCCCATGTGACGTGGCCCGCGCTGGGTGTGCACATCTTGCAGGCGGTGGGTCGGGACGCCGGCCACGACGTGCGCGTCGCCTACCTCAATGCGGCTTTGGCCCAGCGGATCGGCCTGCTCGACTATGCGAGCCTGGCCAATGCCCCGATGGATTGGCTGCTCGGTGAGAGGCTGCTGGGGTGGCGGGCCTGGGACGATCGGGATCCTCAACACGCCTTCGATGACCTGGACGTCGGTGAGTCGGACGTGCGCAGCCACAATGGGGGTGCGACGGCGTATTTGGACCAACTTTCCGATGGTACAGGCCAGCGGGTCGAAGCGTGGGGGCGCGCCTACACCCGTGAAGGTTTGGTGGCGGCGGCCTTGGCGGCTGGGGCCGCATTGGACGACCTGGCCGATGCCATCGTGGCGGCGGGGTATCGCGTGGTTGGGGCGACCACGAGCTACGACCAAACCGCCGGGGCCATCGCCTTATGTCGCGCCGTCAAAGAGCGAGATCCCACCATCACCACCCTGTTGGGTGGGGCGAATTGCGAAGGCCTGATGGCCGACGCCCTGGCGGACCTGGCGCCGTGGTGTGACCACGTTTTCTCCGGAGAATCTGAGGCGATCTTTCTGGATTTTCTAGAGCAGCATGCCACGGGAACCCCCCTTCCACGCCGGCTCGCCGGTACGCCGTGCTTGGACCTCGACGCGCTGCCCGCCCCGAAGTTCGATGATTACTTGGCGCAGATCCGCGACTGGATCCCCGACCTGCTCACCGAAGGCCAAGTGTGGTTGTCGTACGAGTCGAGCCGGGGCTGTTGGTGGGGCGAAAAGCAGCACTGCACCTTCTGTGGGCTCAACGCCATGGGCATGGCCTACCGGGCCAAGTCGCCCGAGGTGGTGCTGCGCGATCTGGCCGAGCTCGTCGCCACGCCAGAGACGCCCTTTGTGGCGATGGCCGACAACATCCTGCCCTACCAGTACCACAAGACCGTGGTGCCCTTCCTGTCAGATGTGGCTCCAAACGCCCACATTTTCTACGAGGTGAAGGCCAATATGACGTTGGCCCAGGTCATGGCCTTGAGCGATGGCGGGATCAAGGTCATTCAGCCCGGCATTGAGTCGCTGTCCACACCGGTGCTCAAGCGCATGCGAAAGGGGGTGTTCGCCAGGCAAAACCTAGCGCTGCTCCGCTATTCGGCGGCGTGCGGGGTGATGGTCAAGTGGAACCTGCTCTACGCGTTCCCCGGCGACGTGGCCGACGACTATCTGCCCATGCTCGACCTCTTGCCGCGGCTCCACCACTTGATCCCGCCAAACGGGGCCGTCCATCTGGCGATCGATCGATTTAGTCCCTACTTCGATGAAGCGGAAGCCTATGGCATCACCGATCTGAAGCCCTTGGAGGCGTATCGGGCGGTGTTCCCGGAGTCTGCGGACCTGCACAAGCTCGCCTACCACTTCACAGGCACGTGGGAGAGTTCCAGCAAGGATGACTCGGCGATCCGAAATCAGCTCTGGGTGCGGGCTGAGAACTGGCATCACGCGTGGTCTGAGGACCCGCCCCAGTGCACGGTCACGCCCCGAGGAGCGAACCATTGGGTCCTCTTCGATAGTCGCGGAGATGCGCCCATAACCCGCATTTTGACTGATGTTCAAGCACGGGCGGCGCTGGTGGGTGGACCCTGGAGTCGGGTGCCCGCTGCGGCGTGGGCGGTGAAGCACGACCTGGCTGTTGAGATGGACGGGTGGTGCGTGCCGCTGGCGATGGCGAGCCGTGACGTACTCGCTGCGGTTGAGGCGCGGTGGCCGGCGTCGGCGCAAGGGTCAAAGGCCGTGACGGTGCTGTCGGGGGTTCGGTTTTAGGGCGCTGGCCCCGACTACTCTGGCACGCAGACGCCAAAGGCGTCTTCGATGTCGCAGACGAACGACACAGGACAATGCTCATTGGTGGCGCATTCTGAGCAGGTGCCCGTGGTAGGTCCGGGGTCTACGCATTCTGGAAAGGTCGTGCCGTAGAACTCGAAGCATTGAAGGTCGGATTCGCAGCAGTCGATCGTGTCGGACAGGCAGTTCTCGATCGGATTGCCGCCGCAGCTAGCCGTCCAAAGAACTGCCGTCATGATGAGTGTGCGCACGGTCCCCCCCCAGGTGTATTGGTTGCTGCGATGCAGCTTGGACGGGACATTAGGCCGGGTGAGGGCGTCGTGGGGACCTCGCCGTTTACGAACCATGAAAACGGGTGAAATTCTTGGCGTGCATGGAGTTGGGCTTCCCCTGCGCGACGCTCACCTTCGAGCGCCTCCACGATATGTGCGGTGCAGCACGTTGGACCTCTCCGCGTCACTCACCCCACAAGGCCCATCGTGATCCCACTCGGCGACCGCATTCCCTCGATTGGACTCTCCGATGATGCCTTGCTGGAGGCATTCCTTGGCTGGGTCTCTGATCGTGGGCTCGAGCCCTACCCGGCCCAAGAAGAGGCGGTGCTCGAGCTGCTGGCGGATCAACATGTGATCCTCGCCACGCCCACGGGGAGCGGAAAGTCGCTGGTGGCGACGGCCCTTCACGCCATTCATTTGGCTCGTGGGGAGCGCAGCGTCTACACGGCGCCGATCAAGGCCTTGGTCGCCGAGAAGTTCTTTGAGTTGGCCCGAACCTTTGGGGCCGACCGAGTGGGCATGATGACCGGGGACGGCTCGGTCAACCGCGACGCTCCGATCCTGTGCTGTACGGCGGAGATCCTGGCGAAGATGGCGCTGCGGGACGGCGCGGATGTGCCCTACGAGGGCATCGTCATGGACGAGTTTCACTACTATGGCGATCCCGATCGCGGCATGGCGTGGCACGTACCGCTGATCACCATGGCAAAGGCTCGCTTTTTGCTGATGTCGGCCACCCTCGGCTCCACGGCGGCCATCGAAGAGAGCCTGCTTGAGGTGACGGGTCGAGAGGTCACGGTCGTCCGAGGCACGACCCGTCCGGTGCCGCTGACCTTCGACTACCGAGAGACGCCGCTGCTGCAGACGCTGCCCGATCTATTGGCCAGCAATAAGGCGCCGATCTACTGCGTTCACTTCGCACAGGCCGAGGCGACCAAGCTGGCCCAGGCGCTGCTCTCGACCCCCATCGCGAGCGCTGACGAGAAGGCAGCCATCAAAAAGGCCGCAGGCAAGTTCCGCTTTGACACGCCCTTTGGTCGTCATCTCAAGCGCATGGTGCTGCACGGCGTGGGTCTGCACCACGCGGGGCTGCTGCCGAAATACCGAATGCTCGTCGAACGCATGGCTCAGCAGGGGCTGTTCAAGGTCATCTGCGGCACTGATACCCTGGGTGTAGGCATCAATGTGCCGATCCGCACGGTGCTCTTTACCCAGCTGTGCAAGTACGACGGCCACGAGGTCAACCTGCTGAAGGTCCGGGACTTTCAGCAGATCTCCGGCCGGGCAGGGCGGAAGGGCTTCGATGATGAGGGGCTCGTCGTCGCTCAAGCGCCGGCGTGGATCATCGAGAATGCGCGTACCCAGCAGCTGGTGCAGGCGGGGAAGAAGAAGCGACCCAAGGTCAAGGCACAGCCGCCATCTCGCGGCTATCGCCACTGGGATCAGGCGGTGTTCGAGCGCATGTCGACCGGTCTTCCTGAGCCACTAAAGCCGGTTTTCACGCTCGATCATGGCGCGGTCTTGGCTCGACTCCAGCGGGCAGAAGCGCTGGGCACAGACCCCATGGACGAGCTGGACGCGCTCATCGACGCGAGCCACGTGGGCCGCAATGAGACTGCGCGTCTGCAGGCCGAAGCGCGGGAACGCATCCAGCAGCTCGTTCTGGCTGGTATCGTCGAGCCGGTCCAGCGCGATGGGATCGACCAGTTCCACGTCTACGAAGACCTGCAGGAGGACTTCGACCTCTACCATGCCCTATCGCTGTTCTTGGTGCATAGCGTTGCTCTGCTCGACCGGGAGAGCCCCACCTATGGGCTCGATGTGCTGTCTTGTGTGGAGTCGGTCCTGGAGCACCCTCGGGTGTTGCTCCACGCCCAAGTACGACTGGCGAAGACGGAGAAGATCGCCGAGCTCAAAGCAGAGGGGGTACCGTACGAAGAGCGGTTGGAGGCTCTGGAAGAGGTCACGTACCCCAAACCGCTAGGCCCCTGGCTCTACCTGCAGTTCGAGCTGTGGCGCACGACTCGGCCGTGGATCCAAGGCGAGGCGGTGCGACCCAAGGGCGTTGCGCGGGAGCTGGTGGAGCTGCTGGAACCGTTCACGACCGCCGTCAAACGACTGCAGATCGACCGCTCCGAAGGTGTGCTTCTTCGATACCTTTCGCAGGTTTATAAGACGATGCTTCGAGGCGTGCCCATCGATGCCCAGACCGAGCCCGTCCTAGAAGTCTTGGCGTTCCTGCGCGCCCTGCTGGCCCGGGTCGACGACTCGCTGATCACGTCTTGGGAGGACCTGCGCAGCCCCACCGAAGTCGCCGTCGCCGAAGTCGAGAAGGCCGTCGATATCTCGGAGGATCTCCCCAGGTTCCGAGCCCGCATCCGCGCCGAGCTGCACGCCCTGGTCCGCGCCCTCGCCGTCGAAGATTGGGACGAGGCTGCGGCCACGGTGCGCAACGAGGCCGACTGGGACGCCAACGCCATGCGTGCGGGGGTGCATCCCTTCGTCGAGGAGTTTGGCCCGATCGCTTTCGACCATCGGGCTCGGATGGCCTGGCACACGATCTTGAGGGCGGACGGGGATCATCGCTGGCTCGTGAGTCAGCGCTTGGTGCCGGCAGATGTGGACGTGGAGCTCGACGACACCGGCTGGACGATCAGCGGCGAGGTGGACCTGACCGAGGATACGAACCCAACGGGGCCGCTGGTGCGGGTGTTTGCGGTGGGGGAGTAGCGTTTGGTGAGGGAGAACCCCTCGCTCACCCCTCTGGATGCAGCGAAGCCCAGATCTGCTCCGCCACTCGGGGTCCTATTCCGGGCACCGCTGTGAGCTGCGCCTTGTCCGCGTTCAGCACCGCTTCGGCGGACCCCAGGTGCCGGAGCAAGGCCTTGCGTCGCGTCGCTCCAATGCCCGGAATCGCTTCCAGGACGCTGGAGAGGGTGTTCTTGCGCCGCACCTTGCGGTGGTAGGTGATGGCGGTGTCGTGGACCTCGTCGCGGATGTGCTGGAGGATGCGCAGGGCGCCGTCTCCGCGCCGGAGTCGGATCGGGTCTTTGACGTTTGGAAGCACGATCTTGTCTGACGCCATCCGGTCGCCCCGGCGCTTTTCGGTCCGGGGTTTGGACAGGCCGATGACGGCGAGTTCCTCGAAGCCCAGGTCCTTGAGCACGGCGAGGGCGACCCCGAGTTGGCCCTTTCCGCCGTCGACGACCAGCAGATCGGGGAAGAGGCCGTCTTGGGCGGCTCGCTTGAGTCGGCGGGTCAAGATCTCCCGCATGCTGGCGTAGTCATCGGCGCCCACGACGGTCTTGATGCGGTAGCGCCGATACTCCGAGCGCTCGGGCTTGCCATCGATGAAAACAGCCATGGCGGCTACGGGGTTTGTGCCTTGTAAGTTGGAATTATCGAAGCACTCGATGCGGTGAGGCGGGCGGCCAAGGCCCACGATCTCGCCGAGCTGTTGTAGGGCCGTCGCCAACCGCACCTCGGCATCATCGGCCTGGGTCAGTCGC
>JBGCER010000256.1:0-8439 GCA_045106515.1 Myxococcota bacterium | reverse complement strand
GCCACAGCGTCAGGTCTGCGGTCTGGCCTGGGGCCAACGTGGGGGCCGGCTGGCCCAAGGCGGACCAGGTGTGGGTGGTAAAGCCATCGATGGCCTGGATTAAGGACAGGGCCTCTTCGCCGCCCCAGCCGCCTTCAGGTTTGCCTTGAAGGTCGGCTCTGCGCGTGGCGGACCAAAGTCCCAAGGCCGGGTCCGCGGCTTCGACTGGAAAGTCGCTTCCGAGAGGAACAACGGCGCCAGCGTCGGTGAGGCTGCGCCAGGCATAGCCCCAGGACACTCGCTCTTCGCCCAAGCGCTCCGGGGCCCACGGCATGTCCGAGGTGGCGTGGGTCGGCTGCATGGACGCCACCACGCCCAAGCTGGCGAACCGAGGTCGGTCTGCGGGTCGGACGATTTGGGCGTGCTCCAATCGCAGGGGCACGTCATCGGCTTCTGGTACGGATCGCCGCGCGCCCTCGAAGGCGTCGAGTACGTCGGTGACAGCTTGGTCGCCGATGGCGTGGATGGCCAGCTGAGCCCGAACTCGGAGGCAGCGTGTGGCCAGCGTTTGGAGCTCGGCCTTTGGGGTGATGGCCAGGCCACGGGTGCCGGGTTCGTCGTGGTAGGGCGACGAGAGGTGGGCGCCTCGCGAGCCCAGCGCCCCGTCTGCATAGGCCTTGATCCCTACGATCGAGAGGTGAGAGCCCCAGCTGGGTCCTTCGCGCAGCAGGGTTTGTGCCGCGTCGCTATCCGGCGAAAGATAAGCAAATACGCGGACTTTAAGGCGTCCAGATGTGTGTAGTGCCCGGTACGCAGCCAAGGTGGTGTCGTCGATTCCCATGTCGTGCACGCCGACGAGTCCCGACGCGATCATCTCGGCCTGGGCGGCCAAGAGCCATCGTTCGACGGTCTCCACAGAAGGCTTGGGCACGGTGAGTGCGTCTGACGCCGTGTCGATGAGCACGCCCGACGGGGCGCCAGATACAGCGCGCACGAGGCGACCGCCGATGGGGTCTGGCGTGGATGCGGTCAGACCCGCTTGCTTCAGGGCTGCCGAATTGGCCCAGGTGGCGTGACCATCCACGCGGCGCAAGGCGACGGGTCGGTCCGGGAAGAGCCGGTCCAGGTCTGCCGCCAGGGGCCAGCCCCCATTCGGCGCGTCAGACCAGTCATTTTGATCCCAGCCTCGCCCGAGCACCCACCCGGTTTTTGGCGCGCGATCGGCGATGAGGCTCAGGGCTTCGGCATAGGTGGCGACGCCGACCAGGTCGATCTCATCGAGGCGCCGACCCAAGCCGGATGGGTGGGCGTGGGCATCGATGAACCCGGCGGTGATCAGGTCGGCTTCGATGGGCTCGCCGGTGATCGTCTCGGGAGCGGCCACGAATTTATCGGCCTGTACAGCCAATTGTGCAGGTTGAAGCTCCGCAGAGCCGCCCGTGCGAACGGCGGGCGCCGAAAACACCACAGTCGGAGGCGGCGGGGCGGGTGGGGCGCCGCATGCAGGACAGAGGGAGGCGAGCCAGAGCTGTGGGAGGACCGTGCGCATGGGCGCACTCTAGCCCGCATCCCTCACGACGCACCCCACTGCACCTTGGGATCTCCGGCTGCGCTGGGCTCTCTCCTTCGCTCAGCCGTAGCTTCGCTGGCGCCGCACAGGGCTAGGTCCAGGGCTTTGCCCTTCAAAAGGGCCTCTTCCCACTCTGCGGCGGGATCGGAGAGCGCGGTAATCGCCCCTCCAACCCCCACGGTGGTTCGGCCTGCGGTGACCACGGCGGTGCGAATGGTCACCGCGAGGTCGGAAGCGCCGTTGACCGACATCCATCCAAATGCGCCGCTGTAGATGCCGCGGCGATGGGGTTCTAGGCGATTGAGGATCGCGACCGTGCGGGTCTTTGGGGCGCCGGTCATGGAGCCCGGCGGAAAGGCCGCGTCGATGGCGGAGAGGGCATCCGCGCCAGGGGCCAGGTCTCCTTCGATGGTGCTCACCAAGTGATGCACCGTAGTGAAGGCCTCCACGGCCATCAGCGACGGCACCCGGACGCTGGCCGGCGCGCAGACCCGACCCAGGTCGTGGCGGAGGAGGTCGACGATCATCAAGTTTTCTGCCCGATCTTTTTCGCTGGATTCCAGCTTGTCGGCGTAGGCTCGATCCGTCGTGGGGTCTGGGTGTCTGGGGGCGGTGCCTTTGATGGGCCGGGCCTGGACCACGCCCTCTTGGCTGACGCTCAAGAAGCGCTCGGGGGAGGAGGAGAGCACGGTGGCATCAGGCAGGTCGAGGAAGGCGCCGTACGGAGCAGGGTTGAGGTGCCTCAGCCGCCGGTAGGCCGCCAATGGATCGGGGAGCGGCACCGTCACAAGCGGAGTGGTCAAGCAGATCTCATAGGACTCGCCGTCGAGGATCTGAGCCTGTGCCTGGGCGATCTGCCTCAGGTAGTGCCGCTTCGACACGGCGGGTGCCAGGCCCGGCGTGCAGGGTGGCTCTGCCGGTGGGAGCTCGGGCAGCTGCGTCAGGGTGGAGGCCGCGGTGTTGAACCAGGCGCGAGCGCTGTCTTCTTGGCCCCTGCGCACCAAGGCCACCAGCCAGGTCTGATCGGTGTCGTGGTCGATGACAACCAGACGGTCGACGAAGGCGAAAGCCGCGTCGGACTGCTCGGCCTGCGCGGCGTATCCAAGCCAGCCCACCCAGCCGCCGACGAAAGAGAAGGGTAGGTTTGAGCTTGTTTTGTGCGTGTTGAGGCCCGTGCGTAGCCGCTGTAAGAGAGAGCCTGCGACCGGCCTGGGCGGGCCGTGAGCGGTGCGCTCGGTGCCACCGGTTGCGCCGTCCCAACACAGGATGTGCCCGAGGGGGCCGTCCGCCGCCGCGAGGTAGGAAAAGCGGGACGGGCTGGAGCCTTGGCGGCCTGCGCTATCCAGCCAGCACGCGCCGAAGCGGCCTGCGAAGAGGGTGCAAAACGCCGCCTCTGCGTCGGTGCCGTGCTCGAGGGCGCGGGTGAGCACGCGCACGTCGGACCGGGGCTCGGCTGGCGTTTTTGGGGCTGGAGTCGGGGGGCCGTGGAGGGCGATCCCTGCGTCTCGAAGGAAGTTTCCTAGCAAGTCGCGACCGATGGCGGTGCCGATGGATTCTGGATGGAACTGCACACCCACGTGAGGCCGAAGGGTGTCGCGCAGCGCCATGACCACGCCGTCGGCCGTTTGTGCGGTGACGACCAGACGCTCCGGCAGCGGTTGTTTGATGTGCAGGCTGTGGTAGCGAACCACACCAGGATTGGCCGGTAAACCCCGAAACAGGCCAGTGCCATCGTGCTCAATCTCGCTGGTCCGGCCATGCCACGCTTCGGGGGCCCGTTCGATGGTGGCGCCGTGGACCCACCCGAGGGCTTGGTGGCCTAAGCAAACGCCGAGAAGTGGGCCATTGAAGTGACGAATAAGCTCTGCGCATACCCCCAGATCTCGCTCGACACCGGGGCGTCCTGGGCCCGGCGAGAGCACGATGGCGTCGGGTCGAAGGGCCAACGCCGCTTCGACGTCGATCGCGTCGTTTTTGACGACCATGGGCAGCTGCCCCGTGAGGTCAGCGATCAGGTGCGCCAAGTTCCACGTGTAGCTGTCGTGGTTGTCGATGAGCAGGACGGTCAGGGCGCATCCCCGGGGGCAGAGCGGGAGGCGCTCTAACACCCGAGCTTTGCTTTTGTGCCACGGTGTTCAGGTTGAGATGCAACGAGAGGGTGCCTATGGCAGACAACATCGTGGACTTTCGAGATTTTAAGCCGCCCAAGCTCGGCAAAAGCACGCGCTGGCTGGTGCTTGGCGGGATCGTGCTGGGAGGCCTGGGTTTCCTGGCCTTTGGCAGCGTGTTCCAAATTGAGCCGGAAGAAGAGGGGGTTATCCTTCGCTTTGGTGAGTTCAATCGCACTGTCGAGCCGGGCTTGCACTTCAAGCTTCCGCCTCCGGTCGAGACGGTGTGGAAGGTCCCCACCCAGCGGCAGCTCAAAGAAGAATTTGGCTTTCGTACTGTGGAAGCCGACATTCGCACCGAGTACGCCCGCGCCTCGCTCAATGGTGAGAAGCTGATGCTCACTGGCGACCTCAACGTGGCCGTCGTGGAGTGGATCGCCCAATATCGGGTCAAGGATCCGTACCAGTTCTTGTTCAAGGTGCGGAATGTTCGTAGCACCTTCCGAGACATCAACGAGGCCGTGATGCGGCAGATCATCGGCGATCGCAGCGTCACCGAAGTCCTGACGATCGGCCGGCAGGAGATCGAGGTTGAAGCTCAGCAGCTCCTGCAGAAGATGTGCGACGAGTATGAGATGGGCATCCAGGTCGAGCAGGTGGTACTTCAAAACGTCACTCCTCCCGACACCGTCAAGCCGTCCTTCGACGAGGTCAACCAGGCTCAGCAGGAACGTGAACGCTTGATCAACGAGGCAAAAACGGCCTTCAACAGGGTTATCCCTGCGGCGCGTGGTCAGGCGGAAGAGACCGTCGCCCAGGCTCGCGGCTATGCGATCCAGCGAACCAACAAGGCCGAGGGTGATGCCTCGCGGTTCAACTCGCTGCGGGTCGCCTATGAAAAGTCGCCGGTCGTGACTCGAAAGCGCCTGTACTTGGAAGCCATGTCCGAGGTGCTGCCCAAGGCCAAGAAGAAGGTCTTGATCAGTGACGAAGCCAGCGGCGTGTTGCCATTGCTGCAGCTCGAAGGAGGTAAGTGATGCGCACGCCTGTCATTATTGGCGGCCTTGTGGTCGCGGTCCTAGCGGTTCTTGGCGTTGTGGCCAGCAGCGCCACCTACATCGTGTCTGAGACCGAGCAGGTTGTGGTGACCCAGTTCGGCAAGCCCGTTGGCGTGCCGGTCACCGAGCCCGGCCTCAACTTCAAGACCCCCTTCGTCCAGACCGTGCACCGGTTCGACAAGCGGTTTTTGGAGTGGGACGGCGAGCGCAACCAGCTCCCCACCCGCGACAAGCGATTCATCTTCGTCGACACCTATGCCCGCTGGCGGATCTCCGATCCTCTCAAGTTCTTCCAGCGGCTCAGAGATGAGCGCGGCGCTCAGTCCCGCCTCGATGACATCATCGATGGTGAGACTCGCAACGTCATCGCTCGCCACGACCTGATCGAGGTGGTGCGCACGTCCAGTCGCGAATTCGCCATGGACGATGAGCGCATCGGTGGCGCCTCTAGCGCGGCCTCGTCGGAAGACGACAACCAGAACATGGACTTCCAGGTGAGCGTTGGGCGCGAAGGGTTGGCCGAGAAGGTGCTGGCGGCGAGCCAGACCCGGACCGCCGACTTGGGCATTGAGATCCTGGACTTCCGCTTCAAGCGCATCAACTACGTCGAGGCCGTGCAGGCCGAGGTCTACACCCGAATGATCTCGGAGCGGAAGCGCATCGCCGAGCAATTCCGAAGCGAAGGCACCGGTGAGGCAGCGCGGATCAATGGTGAGAAGGAGCGCGAGCTCGCGAAGATCACCTCCGAAGCCTACCGACAAGGCGAAGAGATCCGAGGTGAGGCCGAGGCGAAGTCTACGGACATCTATGCCGAAGCCTACAATAAGAACCCGGAGCTCTACTCGTTCTTGCGCAGTATGGAAGCCTATAAAGATACGGTCGATGCCAGCACGGTCTTGATCTTGGGCACCAATAGCGAGGTCTTCGAGTACCTGGAAGACGCCACGCCATAGGGCGGTCTGGGGGCCGCGCGACGCGAACAGCGCGCGGCTGCTATTCCGTGATGTCTACGTCGGCCGTCAGGGGCACGGGTCCCCAGTCCTCGCCCTCTGCCACGGCCTCGATGCTGAGGCTCGGCGGTGGATAGCCGTCCTCGAAGCGGATGCGTCCGGTCATCTGGGTGATGGGCCTGTCATAGACATCGCCGCCCATCTTGTCTTCGCAGGGGCCATCGGACATGCCGGCGCCTTCGACGCCCCACTCCTCGGGTAGGTCCAAGTCGCGGTAGGCATCGTTCGGCCAGCCGGGCCAGACCAATCGCAGGGTTAGGCATTGTGGCGAGGCCTCACGGCTGCCCACCACAACGACCCGGTCCAAACCGCCGATGTACAGGGTGGCGGTCCAGTCCCATTCATCGTCGATGGGGTTGGGCTCGCCCTCGATGGATGGGGTGCTGATCGGTTCGACCGTGGCGAGCACGGGCGCACAGCCGAGGGTGAGCAGTGGGAGTAGGTAAAGGCGCATGGGGGGAGCCTACTTCACAGATCGCACCCTTGGCAGCTTTTACCTCCCTTGTGAACTCGGCCCCGGTGGGGGGCCGTCGCCGTCGTTCTGTAGACTAGGACGCTTCTCCTGGATAGCGAACCCCGTCCCAAGAACGAGGCCAGAACGACCCTAAGCCCGGCCGTGAATTGACCGTCCTGATCGAGATCGACAAGGTGGTGCTCGGCGGAGATGGCGAGTGCATGGCCGGAGATCTGGCTGAGTTGCAGCGGGCCGAGAGTCGACTGGGAGGCCCGCTTCCCCAGACCTACCGAAACCTCTATTTGGCGGCCGGCTATCACAAGGCGATGAGGTCTGGCCACAACCGAATCCTCGCTCCAGCCGGGCTGTACGAAGAAAACGGCGGAATCGTGTTTATGGAGGAGCGGCAGAATGTGATGTTCTGGGCCTTCATGAAAGCCGACATTGCCAAGGACGATCCTCCCATATTTCAAGGGAACGATGAAGAGGATGAGTGGTACATCGACGCGCACCACATGCACAACTTCCTGATTGGGTCCGTGTGTTGGCATCTTGCGCTTGCCTTGCCGGCTTCCGGTCGGTCCGGCTTGGACACCCACCAACGTGAGGCCATTGAGGCACAGCTTCGCCCGACGGTGGAGCAGATCGACACCGAGAACGACTTATTGGGCTTGTACGCTGAAGGTTTGATGGTGTCGGTGTCGCAGCGAGCCAACACGGTCCTAGCCCCCATCCCTCACGACGCACTCCACTGCACCTTGGGATCTCGGGCTGAGCCGGTCCCTCTCCTTCGCTCGGGCCTTTGACGTGTCTCGACACGCCGGCAGGCCCTCGCTCGTCGAGAACCCGGCTCGCTCCGACCTCCCTGCGGTTCGTGCGGAGCGGTCATGAGGGATGGGGGCAAGTGGGCGCTTCGACCGATCGTCGCCTGCGGGAGTACCAACAGCGCATTGGGCTGGACTTGGACTGGCTCTGAACCGAGCCCCCTTACGCGGACAGGGCATCCCACATCTTGTCGAACGCCCGGGCGAAATCGGCCACTTGGCCGGGGTCTTCGGTGACCAGGAAGTTCTCGGCGTTGTGCTTGGCGGCGCCGCGGGTCCAATTGTACGAGCCCGTCACCAAGATGCGGTCGTCAATGACCGCGAACTTGTGGTGGAAATGGTAGGGGCTCTTGTCGAAGTGGACGTTTAGGCCCGAGTCTCGAAGACGGAGCACGTCGCTTCCACGGTCGTATGCCTTGTCATCGTCGGAGAGCACCCGCACGGCGACGCCGCGCTTGTGGGCGTCCCTCACCGCGTCGGACAGGCGGTCATCGGTCAGCGTGAACACCGCGATGTCGAGCGAACGACGGGTATTTTCGACCAGTGACTGGAGGGTTTCCACCATGGGATCGCCGGGCCCAAAGTAGGCTGAGGACCGTGCCCTAGGTACTTCGGTGGGTCGAAGCAGGGTAATGGCTTGACCCAACGCTTGGACGAGCTCCCGGTCGGCGGGGTTCCGCAGGCGGTCGCAGACCGCTTTGACCAGGTCCTGCTGCAGCGAGAGCCGCTGATCCGGCGAGAGCTGAGTCTCGGCGAGGACCTCTCGCATGGTGCGGCGTTCGGACCGAGTGACCCTTGCGTCGTCGAGGGTGTCGATGAGGGCAGAGAGCAGGTTGGCGCGGTCCATGGAGCCTCGGTGCGGTTGGGGAGCGTGGCCTAACGCGCAGCCGCTGAAAGATGCCGTAAGGCGCGGAAACGGCGTGAAATACGTGGCCGGGTCACCTTGTGGACAGTCGTCAACCACGAACGCCTTGGAGCTCCCATGCGACGCGCCCTCCCCATTATCCTCGCCCTCGCCGTTTCCGGCTGCTCCGATGTGGTCAAGACCGAGGGGCTGGGCGACCTGCCGGTAGACAACATCGCCTTCTCGGACTCGTTCCGGGACAGCGTGGGCTTGAGCAATGGAAACACCCTGAGCCTCACCACGGTGGTGCTGTCCGACCGCGAAGACCTATGCGAGGCCGTCGAAGGCGTAGGGCTGGATGGGCTCGACGATGTGATGGCGGTTCAACTCACAGCGCTCACAACCGCAGACCCCGGCAGCGTCACGTCGGACTCCAGCTTCGGAGACTTGCTCAGCACGTCGCCCCAGTTCCGAGAGTTTGTGGGCGCCCGGGTCATCGAGAGGTCCGGCGGGGTCACTGTGCTTGATGGGCGCAGCACCAACCGGCGCGACCTCTTCGCAGTCTCCGAGGGCGACGTTGGCGGGGGCTCTC
>JBGCER010000255.1:0-7898 GCA_045106515.1 Myxococcota bacterium | reverse complement strand
GTGCCGGGCTCCGTCGAGGTGTGTGTCTGCGAGCGCGGCAAGACCTCGCTCTGGCTGCCCATCGAAAACCAAGGCATCGTCGATGTGCCCACGGTCAGCATTCGCGTCGAGGTCCGCGAAGGCGACGCCTGGAACACCAGCGGCGTCTTTGTGGTGCCGGGCCCCGCCGCGGGAACGGTCGCCTGGGCCGGTCCCTTCGACATGACCCTGGGAGACGGCGAGGTGCGGCTCACGTTGGACCCGGAGGATCACTACTCCGAGTGCGACGAGACCGACAATGTGCGGATTCACGAGGTGGTTGGCTGCGGACAGGCGCCCGAGTAGCCCCGAACGGCAGCCCGACTACAACCCTCTGTCATCGCCATTCGCTCCCGACCGGCATACACGGCGCGCAGAGCGGCACCACCTCGGTGTCCGCGCGGCCAGGCACCGTCGAATTCGTGCCCCCGGTCGCACGATATGAGACACGGACCAACGCTTGACGACCTTTGAGACCCTGGGCCTCTGTGCGCCCCTCCTGAAAGCCCTCGATGATTGCGGCTACGACACTCCCACCCCCATTCAGGCCCAAGCCATTCCGGCGCTGCTGGCCGGCGAAGACGTCCTCGGTTGCGCTCAGACCGGAACCGGCAAGACCGCAGCCTTCTCGCTGCCTGTGCTCCAGAAGATGGACGCCGCAGGCCCAGGGGCCGGCCGCCGACGGATCCGCGCCTTGGTGCCCACGCCCACCCGTGAGCGCGCCGCCCAGATCGGCGAAAGGTTCGAGGGCTACGGGCGATACATGTCGCTCCGCCACCTGGTGATCTTCGGTGGCGTGGGACAAAACCCCCAGGTGCGCGCCCTGAGCGCGGGCCTCGACATCTTGGTCGCCTGCCCCGGTCGCCTCTTAGACCTGCACAACCAGGGCCATGTGGACCTGTCTGGCGTGGAGTTCTTCGTCTTGGACGAGGCGGACCGCATGCTCGACATGGGCTTCATCCACGACGTGCGTCGCGTGTTGAAGGTTCTGCCAGAAGACCGCCAGAACCTGCTCTTCTCGGCCACCATGCCCAAGGCTATCGTCGACCTCGCCGGGCGGATCTTGGATGATCCGATCTTCATCGAGGTCACCCCCGAATCCACGACGGTCGAGCGCATCGAGCAGAAGGTGATGTTCGTCGAGCAGGCCAATAAGCGGCGCTTGCTCGCCAATATTTTGGAGAAGGGCGGTGTGGAACAAGCCATCGTCTTCACCCGCACCAAGCACGGCGCCAACCGGCTGGTGAAGCAGCTCGATCAGGCTGGGATCGAGGCCATGGCCATCCACGGCAACAAGTCCCAGAACGCCCGCACCCGCGCGCTGGCGGCGTTCCGGGAAGGGCGCCTGGCCATCTTGGTCGCCACCGACGTGGCGAGCCGCGGCATCGACGTCGATGGCGTGAGCCACGTGGTGAACTTCGACCTGCCCAATGAACCCGAGAGCTATGTGCACCGCATCGGTCGCACGGGCCGGGCGGGCCGGGCTGGCATCGCTATCGCCTTCTGCGACCCCAGCGAGAGCCCCTACCTGCGGGACATCGAAAAGCTGATCGGCGAGGCCATCGAGGTCGATGAAGATCATCCATGGCCCGTCTCGGTCGACGCCATGCGCAATGCAGGACCGCCTCCCGCGTCCAGCCAGCGCGGCGGTGGTGGACGTGGCGGCGGTCGTGGCGGCGGCGGCGGTCGCGGCGGGGGTGGACGTGGCGGCGGCGGTCGTGGCGGCGGTGGTCGTGGCGGCGGCGGCGGTCGTGGCGGCGGTGGTCGTGGACGTCCAGGCGGCGGTCGCGGGCGCTAGGGAATAGCGGGCAGCTCACGTAGTCCCAGTTGTTATCACTCCACGTGATGGCAGCTTGGCGCTGCATCTTCGGCGGCGAACCAGCCTCCGCGATTGGCGAGCCCGAACATGCCGGTCAGCAAGACCACGGCGGCCATGGCGATTCGGGTCTTGCGGCCTCGCAACAGGGCGCGCATCCCGAAGGCGGCGGCCGTGAGTGGCAGTGCTGAGATCACGCCGAACACGCCCATCAGCAGGGCGCCGTAGAGCGCGCTGCCCGTGGAGATGGGCACGGCGAGGGTGGCATAGAGCAGGCCACAAGGCAGCAGTCCATTGACGATGCCGAAGCCAAATCGCGCCGCAGGACCGTGGCGTCGGGCCAAGAAGGCGCCGGCCTTGGCCAAGCCGGGGATGCCGATCTTCGGCTCGGGCAAGAACCCGGCGAGCGCCGCGGCAAAGCCCACCAAGAGCACGCCGCTAATGGCGGTTGTGAGCCAGGCCGGCCCTGGGATCGCCGCTCCGAACGCCCCGGCGATGGCGCCCAGCACGATGTAGACGCTGATGCGGCCTGCTTGGTAGGGCAGGAACCCTCCGTTTTGAGACCCCATGGCGGCGAGGGAGCCGCACATGCCCAGGCAGTGGGGGGTGCCGGCGAACCCTGCGATGGCGACGGCCACCAGGGGGGTCACTCGCTCACCTCGACCAGATCGAAGTCTACGGTCAAAAGCTGGGTGGTGCGGCCGGCGATGTGCCGAACCTCGATGATGGGCGCAGGCTCGCGGGTGCTGCAGATCGCTTCGCAGAGAGACGACTGAGCCGCCTTGAGGTCGACGCTGTGCGGCACGCCCACCGACAATCTTGACGCGGTCCGACCC
Source organism: Myxococcota bacterium (assembly GCA_045106515.1). Classification (GTDB taxonomy): domain Bacteria; phylum Myxococcota_A; class UBA796; order UBA796; genus REDI01. The sequence goes on along the minus strand of JBGCER010000255.1, from coordinate 5,228 downwards.
GCTCGGCGCTCTAGGACCTGCACGTGTCCCAGCACCAGCTGAACAGCCGGGCGAGTATTGGGATCGTCCATGCACACCTCCGTGCGTTCAGGAATGCAGGTTTTGTGCCACTGCGCCGGCATGCACGGATCCGCTGGTGAGCGCTCTCGGGCGCGGCCCATTGCAAGTCGAGTGCCCCAGCATGTGCAATATCACCCACATTGAGTGTGTGAAATTGCACACACCCCCGTAACACTCATGGTTCAACCCATCTTTCAAGGTGGCACGGAAGTTGCGAAGCGAGGCCCTGAGGAGGTCCGATGGCGCCTACAAGCGTTCCCGAGCGGGCTGTTGACTACGACGACCGCATCACCAAACAATTCGTCATTGCGACTATCATCTGGGCGATCGCCGCCATGAGTGTCGGGGCCCTACTGGCGCTTCAGCTCGCGTGGTGGCCGGCCAATATGGGCATTCCGGAATTGACCTTTGGGCGGCTGCGTCCCGTGCACACCAATGGCGTGGTGTTCGCCTTCACGGGCAACTTTGTCTTCGCCGGCATCTACTACTCCATGCAGCGGCTGCTCAAGCGCAGAATGTGGAGCGACCTCATGTCGCAGATCCACTTCTGGGGCTGGCAAGCCATGCTGGTTTCGGTGGTGATCACGCTGCCCTTGGGCATGACGCAGAGCCACGAATACGCGGAGATGATCTGGCCCATCGACATCGCTATCGCGGTGTTCTTCCTGACCTTTGCGTTCAATTTCGCCATGACCATCGCCACTCGTAAGGTCAAGCATCTGTACGTGGCCATCTGGTTCTACATCAGCTTCGTAATCACGATTCCGGTGCTGCACGTGGTCAACAACCTGGTCATCCCGGCCAGCTTGACCCGCAGCTACCCGGTGTTCGCCGGCATGACCGACGCCCTCGTCCAGTGGTGGTACGGGCACAACGCGGTCGGATTCCTTCTTACAACGCCGATTCTTGGCCTGATGTACTACTTCTTGCCCAGAGCCGCCAATCGGCCGGTCTACAGCTACCGGCTGTCGATTATCCACTTCTGGGCTTTGGTCTTTCTCTACATCTGGGCGGGCCCTCACCACCTGCTCTACTCGGCCCTGCCGGACTGGGCCCAGACTGTGGGCATGGTCTTCAGCATCATGCTCCTGGCGCCGAGCTGGGGCGGCATGCTCAATGGCCTGCTCACCCTTCGCGGTGCATGGGACCGTGTACGAACCGACCCGGTCCTCAAGTTCATGGTCGTGGCGGTCAGCTTCTACGGCATGAGCACCTTCGAAGGCCCCATGATGTCCATTCGCGCGGTCAGCGCGCTGGCTCACTACACCAACTGGGTCGTAGGTCACGTGCACTCGGGTGCGCTGGGTTGGGTCGGCATGATGGGCTTCGGCGTCTTGTACTGGCTCGTGCCCAGACTCTGGAACAAGCCGCTGTACAGCACCGGTTTGGCCACGGCGCACTTCTGGCTCGCCACCATCGGCGTCGTTGTCTACACCGTCGCCATGTGGGGCGCGGGTGTGTCCGAGGGCCTGATGGCCCGAGGCATCGATGGGGATGGGCTGCTTCAATACCGCGTTTTCATGGACATCGTGCACTACATGGGGCCGTTCTACTGGGCCCGTCTTGTGGGCGGTCTCCTCTACGTCTTCGGCGTCTACATGATGGCGTTCAACGTCGCCATGTCCATCTGGGGAGGCTCTGCGCAAGCGGCCCCCCAACCGGCCAAGTGAGGGATAGCAATGGCTGAACATTGGCATCGAAAGCTACTTGAGGGACGCTCGGCGCTCTTCGCCGTCGTCACCGCCGTCGCCATCTCCATCGGAGGGCTCGTCGAGATCGTCCCCATGTTCACGGTGGGCGCGGGCCACGACGAGGCGCTGCCCGACCCATACACCCCGCTCGAAGCGGCGGGTCGCGACATCTACATTCGTGAGGGGTGCATGACGTGCCACTCGCAGATGGTCCGGCCGTTTCGCGACGAAACCCTGCGCTATGGCGAGTGGTCGAGGGCGCGAGAGTATACGTATGACCGGCCTTTCTTGCTTGGCTCTCGGCGCATTGGCCCGGACCTTCACCGGGTCGGAGGCAAGTACTCAGACGCGTGGCACTACGAGCACATGAGGAACCCACGGTCCATGACCAAGGGCTCGATGATGCCCAACTACGCGTGGCTGATCACCAACAAGATCACGGCGTCGGATGTGCAGGCGACGGTGGGTGCGCTGTCCTTCTTGGGCACGCCGTACTCCGCCGAAGACCAAGCCGATGTGGAGCCCTCGCTGCGAGCGCAGGGGGGAGCCATCGTCGAGCGCATGGCGAGCACGGGCATCCAGGCCGAGTGGGACGATGAGATCGTCGCCCTCACCGCCTATCTGCAGCGGCTGGGCACCGACCTCGAAATCGAGCCCGACGCCGACGCCGACGCCGACGCCGACGCCGACGCCGACGGGGGTGCCCAATGAGCATCGTGCTCGCCAGCGTCCTTAAAGAGGGCGCCACCATGGCCACGATGGGCTGGCTGATGGCAGTGATGACCGTGTTTTTCATGAGCGTCATGACGGCCTGGATCGTCTGGACCTGGTGGCCCAGTCGACGAGAGCTCATGGACGCCGCTTCCCGTTTGCCTCTTGAGGAGGACTGAGATGGCTAAAGAATCCAACCAGGTCCTAGGCCACGGCGCCGACGCCGACGGCATCGAAGAATATGACAACCCGCTCCCCGACTGGTGGCTGGGCCTGTTCATCATCACCATCATCTGGGCGGTCGGCTACACGGCCTACTATCACTTCATTAGCGATGACTCCCAGGTCAAGCAGTACAATGCCGAGATGGCGGCGGCCGCTGTCCTCTACCCCGAGTCCACCGGACCGGTGGTGCTCAAGACCGATGACGCGACCCTCGCCGAGGGACTGGGTGTTTTCACACAGACCTGTGAGAGTTGCCACAAGGCGAACCTCACCGGTGGCATTGGGCCCAACCTCATCGACTCGGAATGGATCCACGGCGGCAGCCCAGAACAGGTGGTGGCCACCATCACCGACGGGGTGGCTGCCAAGGGCATGCCAGCTTGGGGGCCTGTTTTGGGGCCCAAGAAGGTGCAGGCTGTGGCGGCGTACATCCTGTCCAAACAGGGCGAGACCCCCGCTGAGGCCCCGGTGCAGCTCGACGAGAAGGATGGGACAGGCTCCGCATCGGACGGCTCGGATGATACCGATGGCGCCGTGGCGGACGCTGGCGATGCCGATGACCCAATGACCGCTGGAAAGGCGGTCTTTACCGAATACTGTGTAGCCTGCCATCAAGCCGACATGACCGGTTTGGTGGGCCCGAACCTCATCGATGCCGAGTGGCTGCACGGTGGGGAGCTGGACCAGATCCGCACCACCATCTCCAAAGGTGTGCCTGCCAAGGGGATGATGGCTTGGGAGCCCGTGATCGGAGCCGAGAAGGTCGACGCGGTGGCACGGTACGTGCACTCCAAAGCGACAGAAGCCCAAGAGTGAGCCTTCGGGTTTGGCGAGGTCGTGATGAGCTTGTTCAGCGGAACGCGAGAGTGGATCTACACCTGGGACGTCGGCGGACGCTGGTCCCAGGTGCACCGGTGGAGCGGGCGCCTCTTTGTATGGAGCCTCTTTGTGCTGCCGTGGCTGTCTTGGGGCGGCCAACCCCTCGTTCGAGCCGATCTCCCCGCCCGCAGGCTCTACTTTATCGGCCAGGTTTTCACCGCCGCGGATGGCTTCTTACTGGTGCTCGGCGCCCTGGTTGCCGCCTTCGGCCTGTTCTTTATCAGCTCGGTCTTTGGCCGAATCTGGTGCGGCTTCCTGTGCCCGCAGACCGTGCTGCTCGAAGAGTGGGTGCGGCGGGTCGAGAGCTGGGTCGAGGGCTCGGCTCCCAAGCGTCGCCGCCGGGACGCGGGGCCATGGACCTTCGACAAGATCTGGCGCAAGACCGCCAAGGTCGTCATCCTCACCGGCCTCGCGATCTTCTTGGGCATGACGGTGCTCTCGTACTTCACCGGCCCGGTGGAGATCTGGACGGGCCAGGGCGGCACCACGGCCTATGTGTTGGTGGGCCTCGTGACCGGCGGAATGCTGGCGGACTGGCTCTGGTTTCGCGAGCAGCTGTGCATCTACCTCTGCCCCTACGCCCGCTTCCAGAGCGCCTTGGTCGATGAGCACAGCCTCTCGGTCAGCTTCAACCCCGACGTGGAGATCAAGCCGGGCAAAAAGTCTGGCCAAGCGGGGAACTGCATCGACTGCAGAAAGTGCGTGACCGCCTGCCCCATGGGCATCGACATTCGCGATGGCTTCCACCTGGAGTGCATCACCTGCGCTCGGTGCGTCGACGCTTGCACGGCGGTCATGACCAAGTTCGACCAGCCCTCGTTGGTGCGGTGGAGCACCTACGCCGCCGACGCCGGCAAGAAGACCCAATATATTCGGCCTCGCACGGTGATCTACGGCACCATCATCACCGGAATCGCCGCCGCCCTGTTGGGCATGATCATGCTGCACAACCCCATCGAGGTGTCGCTCAACCGAAGTCCGGGCACCATGTATCAGGTCGATTACGACGGTTTCGTGCGGAATACCTACCTTCTTCGCGTGGTCAACAACGACGCCCAGTCGGCCCACACCTTTGCGGTAACCGTCGAGGGCTTAGAGCATTTCGACCTGTCCATGCCCGAGCTTGTGCTGGAAGCCGGAGAGGACCGTACCGTGCCGCTGATTCTTCGAATACCTACTTCAGACGCCAAGAATTTCCATGAGATTGCGATCAAAGTCGACACGGGATCGGACGTTCGCATGGTCGAAACTACCTTCCGCGGACCTTCAGGAGAGAACTCATGACCTTGCGTGAATTCGGCGAGCGCGGCCTGTGGTTCCCCACGGGAATCGTGGTGGGGCTCAGCATTATGGTGCTTTGGAACTTCTTCTTCATCTACACCGCTATCAATGCCGCTCCCATTGTGGACCCGAGCTACACCCGTGCCCTTGAGCGATAGCGCACCGGTCCTTCGGGCAAACGTGGCCGCGGTTGCGCACTGTCCCCACTGCGACGCCGAGGTGGTGGGGGCCGTGGACCGCTTCTGTTGCTCGGGCTGCGAGATGGCCTGGGCCCTGGTGCACGAGGCAGGGCTTGAACGCTACTATGAACGCCGTGAAGTGCCGGGTGCTCGGCCAGAAGCCCTCGAAGGAGGCTGGGACCAGGTGGTGCCGGTGGGCCTG
>JBGCER010000254.1:0-3565 GCA_045106515.1 Myxococcota bacterium | reverse complement strand
TCGTCTTGCCCCTTTCGGCGCTGCCCCAGCCCGGCGGTGCCGTTCAGGTCCTCGCTGGCGACCGGTGGAACTTCCAGGCGTGGCACCGGGATTCGGTCAACGGTGCCGCGACCTCTAACTTCTCGGACGCTGTGTCGGTGACGTTCCGCTGATCGTATCGACGAGGTGCCTGGGCTCTTCCGGGACCTCATTGTCACCAGCGGCGCCTAGCGCGCCGTTGGGACTTGGAGGGAGCTGACGCCATGCTCACGGGTGAGGTCTCCGACCTTCGCGCCGCCTTCGGCCTGCTTCAGGATCCCGATGATCTGAGCCTCGGTGAATTTGCTCTTTCGCATGTTGTCTTCCTGGACGGTTCTACCCCGTCGCTTCAAGAACTGCTGGACCACTATCCTGGGGTTGCCTCAACATCATCACTCGCACGTCGGCCCAGCGAACTTGGCTTTCCTCTTACCGCCAGCTCGACCATCTTCGGTGAGTTGCTGCTGGATTCAGACTGCTGCCAAAACCGGGCGCGGCAGTCCCACTCACATCATCGGAGCAACACGCGAACGGCATCGGTGAAGTTCGACTCCATCCCTCCACCGACGTCGTAGCGATACCAACCTTGGAAGTGCCAGGTGTCCCCAGGCTGAGCCATCGCGAATCCAAGCGGCTGGGGCACGGCCGCCAAGTCCAGCGTCAGCTCGAATGAGCTTGCGGTCCCCGAGGACTGCGGCTGGCCAGGACCTACGTAGCGCCCGATGGACCCTCCGAGGCAAATCCCACCGAGGTGGCTGCCTGGCTGGGTCCGGTAGTCGCTCGTTCGACTCACAATGAATACCCCCAGGGCATTCATGGGAATCTGATCCGAACGGAGCGTGAGGTCACTGGAGCTTGAATCGACGCTCCCGATAGCTCGGATGCTCCCGGACTGACCGGTGCTGTTGAGGGCCGGTGCTGGGCAATAGCTGGAACCAACCCGACCCTGGGCACGGTTCTCGTAGACACGGACCATTCCATCCTGAAACGAGCCCACCGACAGGTCGTCATCGCCATCACCGTCGAGATCTCCAGCGTGCAGCACACGCAGTCCACTCCCGGACGTGCCTAGCACCGCAGCGTCCTCGAAGGAGCCATCGCCACGCCCCCGCAGCCAAAGGACGCGGTCGTCCAGCGCGCGACCCAAGACCACGTCCGTGGCACCGTCATGATCCACGTCCATCACAGCAATGTCCACCAGCCGCTCGAGGCCGGCAGCCGCCTGGGCGGGCGCGTCGAAAGACCCTCCACCTAGGTTCTCGACCACCCAAACGGCTGGGTCATCGGAGTAGATAGCCAGGACGTCGCGGTCCAGATCGCCGTCGATGTCAGCCACGGCCACAGAGCACGTCCCCGCACCGGAGGGACCGAAACGCACACCGCTCCCCATGCTGGTCGCGCCTTGGTTCCGGTGCCAGATCAGGCTCGGGCCGCTGGCGCCGGTCTCTGCCACGAGTACGTCTTCTAGGCCGTCATTGTCTAAGTCCGCGATCTCGAGCTCCGTCGGCACGCCGTCTATGCCGGCAACGAGCGCGCCGATGGTGAAGTTGCCGCCGCCAAGGTTTCTCCAAAGCGCCGTTCGCGGCGGATCGCTTGAGATACTGACCACATCGAAGTCCCCGTCTTGGTCGAAGTCCACGGCAGCCACGTCTTGCCCATCCTTCTCCGACGCGCTGATTACCTGCCGGGCGCCAAAGCTGCCTGCGCCAAGGTTGCGGAACCAAGCGAGCTCGTTCGCCGGTGGGTGCTCGATCGAAAGCAGATCGTTGTTTCCATCCCCATCAAGGTCAGCGCTGACGATCCGCCTTGGAAAGAAGAGCGGTCCTGGAACCTCCTGCTCCGGTCCGAAGCGGAACTCACCGAGGTTCTCGCGCCAGTAGAGAGCCTGAAAACCCTGCCGCGCCACCAGCAGGTCTTCGTCTCCGTCTCCGTTGACGTCCCCGCTGGCGAGGTCATGGACCAGCCAGTCCCCTCCGCCCCTTAGGGGCCCGCCCACGCGCATGAACTCATTCTTCGGTTCAGGAACGGAACTCAACCGAACAAAGACGCCGTCCTGACCCCCGTAGAAAAGATCCTCAACTCCATCGCCATCCGTGTCACCCGTATCCAAGCGCGCCCCCTGTTGCGCGCCTGAGCTGAGGGCTTGCTGGGGTCCAAGGACGCCGCCGAAATTCTCGTGCCACGCAAGGCGGCTGTCGTATGTGGACGCAGTAGCGAGGTCCTGGTCACCATCGCCGTCGAGATCCGCGAAGGACAGTACCCAGGGCCGCTCCATCGGTGCCTCAATCTCTTGGCTCGTCGCGAATCCGCCCAAGCCGTCAGCTTCCACCACAAGCATCTGGTCGCTATCGCTTGGAATGCACACTACGTCATCGTCACCGTCGCCATCGACGTCAGTCACCGCGAGAATGTGAAGGAACTCGGGACCCTGAATCAACGTGCGTGTGGGGCCGAAGCTCACCCCAGGGTTGTTCTCAGCCCACACGAGCCGGTCGGTGAGGATGCTCGAGATGACCACGTCGAGGTCGCCGTCAAGATCCACGTCCGTGAACTCGAAGTTCGCAACATCAAGGGAACCGGGCACCAGCTGCTGGCTGGAAGCGAATCCTAACGGGCCGCGGTTTTCGGACCAGAGGAGCCCTGCCGAGCCCGTCGCCACCATGGCAATGTCGAGGTCACCGTCGCTGTCAACATCAACCAGATCGAGCTGCCAGAACAAGTCACCTGGGCTGTGAACGGTCGCCACCTGTGCGAATTGACCGCTTCCGTCGTTCCGCCACCAGGACACGCCTCCGTTGTTAGTAGCAAGGTCCAGGTCGCCATCGCCGTCCAAGTCTCCAAGGGCAATATGGCGCGAAAAGCCTACCGTTCCTGCCAGCGCCACCGAGGGAGCAAACGAACCGGTGCCATCTCCCATGAACGCGACGAGTCCAGAGGACGAAGAAGAGAACATTCCGTCTGGGGTTACGACGAGGTCGAGGTGACCGTCGCCATTGATGTCTCCGACCTTGAAGTCGCGGATGGCATCTGAGTCGATGCGTACCTCAGCGCCCAAGTTCTGGGAAAGCGCAGGAGAATTGACAGACGCAGAAACGAGCAAGAGCGGCGTGAACACGAGGGAAGAATGCGAGTACTTCATCTTGACGGTGTACCACTTGCTCTAGAGCGAGCTTACGGCGGACTGAACGCAGCGCTACGCGCGGCGTCGGGGCCTCTCGTAGGCGTGGTGACGGCCGGGCGTTTCACCGCGCTTGCAGCCGCCCAACGCACGGCCAATGGGGTTCCCTTTTCAAGTGGCGACAAGGGTCCCTTTTGTAGTGGCCATCGACACCGTCGCTGCGTACCTCGATCCGACCCTGAGCGAGGGCCGGAGGAGCGACGGAGCGAACCAGGCGCTCAAGTCGGTTGCGATCGACGGCTTCGATGCGAGTGGCGGCGTGGAGGGAGTAGCCGTCTGATTCGGATACGAGTTCGTCAGCAGGGGGCACGATCGTGCTGATTGAACGAGCGGCGGCGACGGGATCTAGAAGCCGTGGGATAGGACGGC
>JBGCER010000253.1:0-31614 GCA_045106515.1 Myxococcota bacterium | reverse complement strand
GTATTCCTTGTACCGGGAGGGTGTTGCAGACCGGGACGTGGACGCCGCCCGGTTGATCGGCGCCCTACCCCACCCAGTCGATATTGTGCACACCGGCTCTTTGGCCCTGGTGCCCGAAGATGTGCATCGAGTTCGCGATTGTCTCGGCCATGCCAGAGACCGCGGGGCCTTCGTCAGCGTCGATCTCAACCTGCGGCCCCGTGCGGTGACAGACCCCAAAGCCTATGTCCAAGCTGTGGAGAGCGTTCTTCCTCTGTGCGACCTGATCAAGTGCAGCGACGAAGACCTGCAGGCCATGGGGCGGCTCGGTAGCCCCGTCGCTCAAGCGCGGCTGATGCACAAACACAGCGGCGCTGCCATCGTCACCGTCACCGGCGGTGAGAACGGAGCGACGCTGCTCCACGCCATCGATGAGGTCGGCCAGCTCGCGATCCGTCCGCGGAGCGTAGTGGACACCATCGGCGCCGGCGACTGCTTTCAGGCCGGTCTACTCATCGCCCTCGGCGACCAAAATCTACTTTCCCGGGGGGCTCTCAAAACAACGAACACCGATGCCCTCACCCGGGTGCTCCACCATGCGCAGCTCACGGCATCGCTCAACGTCGAGCGACCCGGGTGCAACCCACCCACGCGAGCCGAAATCGTTCAAAGAGCCGAAACACTGGCGAGAACCGAGGGTTCGTAGGCATCTCGCACGTGCCCGCTCCACGCTAGGACGCCATCATCGCTCGTCGATGTGCCGCCGCCATCAGGGCCTCGTCCGTCGCCGCGACCAGCCTGTCGTACTGCACGGGCTTCGGCACGTACGCATCCATGCCTGCGGATCGGCAACGAGACTCATCTCCGGGCGCCACCTGGGCGGTCACCGCCACGATGGGCAGGTGACGCAGCGCTTGCCTTCGACGCACCTCCACGGTGGTTTGCAACCCATCGAGCCCCGGCATCTGCACATCCATAAATACAAGGTCGAAGGCTCCATTTGCCAGCGCCTCTAGCGCAGACTCTCCTCCATCCACCGCGTCGACCCGATACCCCAGCCGCTCGCCAAGCCGAGACAAGAACATGCGATTGACGGGGTTGTCGTCCACCACCAAGAGCCGGGGACTCCCTACATCCGCATCGGGCTGAACCCGAGGTGCGGACGCGGGGCTCAGCGGTGTTGGGGTGCGGTCTACCCGACTCGCCAGATCCACGTTCACCGCGTCCGCTGCCCCCTTGGGCACGCACAAATAGATACTCACCGTGGTGCCACGCCCTACAGCGCTCTTCAATCGAACGCGACCCCCCATGCGTTCGACCAGCGCTTTGACGAGGGTGAGCCCTAAGCCCATGCCCTGCTTTTGGCGGCCCAAGCCACGATCATGCTGAACGAAGGGCTCAAAGACCTTGTGGTGCCAATCCGATGGAATCCCAGGCCCCGTATCGCTGACTTTCACACAGAGATCTACGTGTTCGTCTCTGGCTGACGGCGTTGTGTACGCCTGCACAGCGACGTGCCCCTCCTGAGTGAACTTGACCGCATTGCTCAAGAGTTCATGCAAGATGGAATCGAGCCAACCCGGGGGCGCGCTGACGACGGACTTGTGCTCGCACGGCGCGTCGACGCGAACCTCAAGCCCGCGCTGTCCCCGGAACAGCCCGGCCACGTGTTCGACCCAGGTGCCCACGCACACCGCCTCTGCGGATTCCTCGCTCACCGCCGGCCCGAGGGTCGCCACCTGCATGAGTACGTTCACGGTGTGCGCTAGGCGGTTCGCCGAGCCTTCGGCGGCTCGCAAATGTCCCTGCGCAACAGGGGTGAGTCCATGCTCCCTCGCCATGCCGATCAGCCCCAACACCTCTCCAAGCGGGGTGCGGAGCTCATGGCTCACCGCGGCCAGCAGGGCGTTCTGGGATGCGATGGCCTGATCGGCTCGCTCCCTCGCGGCCGCCACCGCAGACAGCTGCCGGGATAGCTCCTCATTGCGCTCGGTCAGCTCATCGAAGATCCTCTCAGCGCCGAAAAGCACGTTCCATACCTGGTGTAGCCGAGCCCACAGCGTACGACTGGGTGCGTGGGAGATGGTGTAGACCGCCCGGATCCCATCGGTCTCGAGTTCCACCTCCGCCGGCGGGTCGCCGAGCAAGGTCGGCAGCTGCTCGAAATTGCCGGCCGAAATCTGGAAGAATGCCGGGCACGGGGTGTACCCCACGGGCACGGAAGCCACGATACGGCAACGTGTGGGACTCAACCGCTCGAAGCGCCCCTCGACCATGGGGGCCATCGTCGCCAGACCAAAGCGAGGCGCGAGCGCATACATTCGCGCCGGGCTGGCCAATGTGCTCACCATCTTACTGATCCCACCCAGGGTCTGATGATGAACAAGGCCGCGTCCGGCCTCCCGCAGCTCCTCGACCGACTCGACCTGCCGAGCCGTTCGCTCCAGGACGGTCGCGAAATCAAACCAGCTCAATCGGGCGGGCGGATTCTCCCAAACATCAATATCAAGCCTGGTTTCTGCAATCAAAGCCGAGGGATCCAGCCCACCTCGTTCGATCAACCAGCGGATGGGGTCTAGGCAGCGTCCACTCACGCGGACATCTAGGGCATCGGCAGGAAAGCTCTTCACGCGCTCCTCGGTGAACCCTGGGTGTCGGATCGGCGTCGTTCGCTCAATAGGGTCCCGGCGGACGGCTCTCGTCTCCGACCCGCGGCGGCGTGCGTCGATGGCGGCCTCGGGATCGCGCTCGCGCTATGGTCCGCTCCGTGCGCAGAGGGGCTGACCGAGCCCACCGCATCGAGGAGCGACCGCCCCATGCAGTACGACATCTTCTTCTCCATCTCCCAGACCCCCGTCGATGGACACACGCCCACCGAGGCGCAGATGTTTCGCAACTTCTTCCAGCAGGTCGAAGCGGCGGATGACCTAGGCTATAAAACGGCGTGGATCGCGGAATCTCATCTGTCTAGCGAAGTGCAAAAGACCCATAAAAGGCCCGTGATCCCCCACTGGAGGGGCGAGGTTGGCCTCAACGTCGACTTCCTGCAGCTCGCCCAGCACGTGTTCCGCCGGACCAAAAACATCGAGTGCGGCTCAGCCATCATGAACATCTTGTGCATGGGCGGACCCGTCGCCGCAGCCGAGCGCGTGAGCGCCTTCGCGGGACTGCACGGGCTGGATCCCGACGAACAGCGAAGGATCCACGTTGGCTTTGCGGCTGGTCGGTTCGACTTTATGAACCGCGCCAGCGGCGTGGTGCCGCGCAATGCGGTGGAGCAAGCGGCGGGCCGCGCCTGGAAGGGTCGCGTCTTCGCCGAGGCGGCCGAGATCTTCGTCCGACTTATCGAGGGCGAGACGTTGAGCTCCGAGGACGTTCCCGGCCCGGCCCCCTTCACCCGCGCAGACTTCCGCTCCGACGACGACTGGGCGCGGGTCCAAGCCGCCGCCGACACCGATGCAGACTCGGTTCCTCTGGAGCGATTCTGGTCGTTCGAGGCCCTCAAGATCATCCCACAAGAGTGGCGCCGCGAGCTGGTCCAGCTGGTGATCGGCTCCCACGATCCGAAGCAGCAAGAGGTGGTGAATCAGTGGGCGCCGGTGCAGGTGTTCAACCTATCGATCACCCGCCCCGAGGTCATCGATGACACCCACACGCGCCTGACCGCCGCCTACCACCCTCGCGGCGGTGCCTGGGAGCGCGGCCACATGCCACGCACCACGTTCGTCTTCCTCAATGAGCAAGACCATCTCTCCGCCGAGCAACGCACCCAAGCCGCCCAAGAGGAAGCCAAGGCCGCCCTCGGCACCTACTGGACCGCTCTCGAAGGCACCCTCGATCCATCCAAGGTCGACCGCGCCGCCACCAACGCCCTCATCGGCAATGCCGAGGACGTCGCCCAACAGATGGTTGAGCGATTCCACCCCGACGATCGGTTGATGCTGTGGTTCGACTTCTTCAACCACAACAGCGATCGCGTGGTCGAAAACATGCGCAAGTTCATGGAGCGTGTCGCGCCCCGCGTCACCGCCTTGCTGGCTGAGCGGGACGCGTAGACCCGCTTACTTGGCCGGCCGCATGGCCTCGCTGTCCGGGTTGAGCAGCATCGGCGTCTGGCCATCGGTGATGATCACCTTGGCATTGTTGCTCTTGGCCAGCTCCTGAAAGGTTTCAAGGCTGCGCCAGGCCAAAATCTGCGGGGAGAGCCCCTCTTCGAGGATTCGCTGAGAATCGCGAATACCCATCGCCTCGATGCGACGACGCTCGGCCTCTTGCTTTTCACGGGTCAGCACAAACTCCATGCGCTGCGCCTCTTGTTCAGCGGCGAGCTTGGCTTCGACAGCGGCGTAGAGCCCAGGCGGCAAGGTGATGGTCTTCAACAAGACCTGCTCGACGATCAGCCCTTTCGGCGCCAGCGCCTTGTCCATTCGCAGTCGGATCTCGTCTTCGATGCCGGAGCGCTCTCCGCTGTGCATGTCTTTGGCTGCGTTCCTCGCCGCGATATCGGCCGCAGCCGACCGGAACACCGGCAAGACGAGCTGCTGCTCATAGTCGATGCCCACCTCTTGCAGCAGCTGCGGCACCTTGGTGGGGTCGACCCGATACAGGACGCTCACGACGGCGTTGACATTGAGTCCTTCCCGACTTGGAAGATCGAGCTTCACCCTCAAGTTTGTGGTTCGGACAGGCACCTTGACGTAGGTGGTTCCAATGGGGCCATAGGTGGCCAAACCGGGCCCCCTGGCCTCTTCAGCCAGCTTGCCAAAGGACCGCTTCACCGCCACCTCGCCAGGCCGGATCGTTGTACATCCAAGGGCGAGCAGAGCGCAGAATACGAGCCAAGAACGCATGGAGCCTCCAGAGTTCGGCGGAAGTGCCGGTTTCCTCTGAAATATTCAACCATATTTCCAAAGGTCCATGCCGAGCCCTACCGTCGGTAATGCGGCCGACAGAAAGTTCGGCCCCATCGAATAGACCTGGAGCCCCCACGTCTCACCGGATGGGCGCAGGCGGATGCCGAGACGCGGATGCCCTAGACTGCGCGCATCGGAGGTCCCATGGCGCGGATCCTGGTGCCCGGCGGCGCTGGCTACATCGGCTCACACGTGGTTCGCTCCCTGCTCGACGGGGGCAACCAGGTGGTGGTGCTCGACAACCTGAGCACCGGCTTCGCGGTCGCGGTGGACCCGCGAGCCCGGCTGGAGCGGCTCGACCTCGCCGACACGGCGCGGGTCGACGCGCTCTTGGCGTCCGAATCCTTCGACGCGGTCATCCACTTTGCCGCCAGCTCGGTCGTCCCAGAGAGCATGAGCGATCCGCTTAAATACTACCTCAACAACACGGCAAATACCGCGTCCTTACTGCGCAGTTGTGTTGAGAACGGGGTCTCACACATCGTGTTTAGCAGCACTGCTGCCGTCTATGGCATCCCAGATGGCGGCATTGCGCGGGAGTCGGGCCCCACGGCTCCGATCAACCCATATGGTTCGAGCAAGCTTATGATTGAGTGGATGCTGCGCGATGTCGCAGCGGCGTGCAACCTGACCTATGTGGCCCTGCGCTACTTCAACGTCGCGGGAGCCTCACGAGATCGCTCCCTCGGGGAGCGCACCGAGCCCGCGACCCACCTGGTGAAGGTGGCTGCACAAGCCGCCTTGGGTCGGCGAGACGGCATGACGTTGTTTGGCACGGACTACGACACACCCGACGGCACGTGTTTGCGGGACTACATCCACGTTGAAGACCTGTGCACCGCCCACCTGCTCGCGCTGTCCTACCTGATGGACGGAGGTCGCAGCGAGGTGCTCAACTGCGGCTATGGCCACGGCTCCTCGGTTCGACAGGTGCTCCAGACCATGCGCACGGTCAGCGGTTCGGACTTCGAGATCCGCGAAGATGGACGGCGCGCTGGCGACCCGCCGCGACTGATCGCGGAGGCAGATCGGATCCGCCAAGTCCTAGGTTGGAAACCTGATCTCGACGACCTCACAGAGATCTGCACATCCGCTTGGCAGTTCGAAGCTCGCCTGACCTAGGGCGTTTGGGGCGCGCCGCGATCCTGCCATGCCTGCCAACGACGCAGCTCTCTGGCGCAGTGGATCTCGAACTTGCCCGGAGGGCGGGCTGCGCACTCGATCCACTCGCCATTGGGCCGTGGCAATCGCAGCCCGACGGCACACAAAAATAGGCCACGACGCTCCAATAAAGGCCACTCGCCGGGGTAGATCCGATCGCCCAAAATGCTATGGCCCAGCTCGGTGCAGTGCCGACGCAGCTGGTGGGTTCGGCCGGTATGCGGCTGTAGGTCGATCACCGTGAACCACTCGGTGTGCAGAGAGGGCACGTGCTCGATGGCGGTGATCGTGCTGTGGGCCGGCCGCCCATCGATGTCCGTCGTGACCTCAACCGAGCCCTCGAATCTTCCGTTCACCAAAGCTCGGTACCTCTTTTTCGCGCGACGTTCTTCGAAGGCACGGCCCAACCACACCTGTTCGGTGTGGGCCTTGGCGCACACCACCAAGCCGCTGGTGGCCCGGTCGAGCCGGTGCACGGGTCGGGGCCACGGCAAGGCATCGACCGCCAGGCTGGGGGTCAGATTCGACGCCAAGGCGCGCTCGAGCGTGGCGAAGCGGTTTCCATTGGTCAGGAGCCCCGCCGGCTTGAACACGACGGCGAACCCGTCTTCTTCGTACACAACCTGCAGCTCCAATGGCAGGTCCCGCGGCGTGACGATCGAACCCTTAAACAACCCCACCGTCTGGCCGGGCTTCAAGAAGCGGCTCGGCTCCGCCGGCTCTCCGTCGATTCGCAAGTCTCCGGCTTTAGCCGCCTTCTTTGCCCGATTCCGGCTGGGCAGGTACGTGGGCCACCGCTCATGGGCCCACTGATCGAGGCGCACGGTGATCGGAGCCTGGGCAACCGCCTCTACAACCGGCCTATCCACGAGGCGTCCAGCCTGTCAGGACGCGGAAGTCCCCCCAGCGGGACGGGCCCACCTGGGGCGTCACGACCAACTCGAGCTCTAGATCGCCCGTACAACGGACGACGCGTCCGCCTTTGACGCCCAAGAAACGCGGTGTCTCGGCCCCGGCCGGCTCACACTCCCAGCTCGATGGGCCCTCGGCACCTTGCTCCCCATCGGTTGTGACAGTGGACACGCCTGACGTCTGCCACCCTTGCCGGGGCTGCAATCCGACTTCGAGGGGTGGGTCCGACCAGGTCGTGAGGATCTGACTGGTCTCTGTGTCGCCCTCAGGGGGGGTGACGACGGTCGTCTCTGCGGAGTAGAGCAAGCGATAGCCATCGGCGCCGCATTGGTAGATGCGGCGGGTGGTGACCTCAATGGTGAGCCCGGTCTGCGATTCGAACAGATATTCGCCTTCAAGCCCCCAACCCGGACGGCCCAACGGGTCGTCCTCCGCCCCGGTGGCGACCTCGACAGCCGTGAACGGCAGCCCTGCCCAAGCGTCTGCGGGCCCCCAATCCCAAGCCGTTCCAGCCTGATCGATGGGCCAAAGATCCCGGCATTCCAGGTCCGGCGGCGGGTCATCGGTGTCGTCCGTGACGTCGTCGGTGGACCCATCGCCCGCACACGCCGCCACCCATAGACACAACCACACTGCTCGCATCTCGCCTCCGCGCGCGATGGTAGCGCATTATGGCCCCGCCATCTTCACAGGAGCCCCCATGCTGACCCCCACCTTCGTGACCCGCGCCGCCTTGATCGCCCTGCTCGCTGCCTCCGCGTCGAGTTGCAAGAAGTCGGCCTCCGCGACCGTCGAAGCGACGCAAGAGGTTGCAGACAACGCCGCTGCCGCCGTCGACCGCGTGGAGTCCCTGCCCTCTGATTCGCCGGCCACAGCCGCCGGCCCAGCGGTGGACCCCAAAGCCGCCGCCATCGTTGCCTATCGGCACAATATGATGGAGGGCATGGGCAAGCATATGAAGCTGTCCGCCATGATCGTCAAGGGCGAAGTGGACCGCCCCGATGACATGCTCATGCACGCCGAGGCCTTGCACAAGGCCGCCTTCGCCACGCCCACGCTTTTTCCCAAGAGCACCGGCCCCGGCAAGATCAAGTCCGACAGCCTGCCGGCGGTTTGGGAGCAGTGGGATGGCTTCTTGGCAGCCAACAAGACGTATGAAGAGGCGACCGCAAAACTCGTTGAGGTAGCGAAAGCCAAGGACCTCGCCGGATTCCGAGCCCAGTTTGGCGCGGTTGGCCGGTCCTGTGGCGGCTGCCACGAGACGTTCCGCGTCGACGAGGACTAGCTGACCATGATGTGGTGTTTCGCCGCTTTCTGGCTCGGTTCTGCTCAAGCTACCGAGCCGACAGCGCCCGCCCCTGCCAGGGGCGAAGTGATCGCCGCGGTGGCGGGGTGTGCGGCGTGCCACACGGCCGAGGGCGGAGCCCCGTATGGGGGTGGGTACGCCATCCCGACTGAACAAGGCACGTTCTACGGTACCAACCTCACGCCGGATCCCACCCACGGTCTGGGGGGGTGGACCTATGGCGACTTCGAGCGCGCGATGCGAAAAGGCAAGTCCCCCCAAGGGTATGCCTACTGGCCTGCCTTTCCCTACACCTCGTTCACCCGGATGAGTGACGCCGACCTCCAAGACCTGTGGGCCTATCTCGGCACGCTGAAGCCCGTCCCCACCGCGCCGCCCCCACACAGCACACGACGCGGGCGCTGGCAATTGGGCCTGTGGAGGCCCTTTTCCTTCGTGAAGCGGGGCCCAGACCCTAGCGCATCGAAGGGTGAATACTGGGTCGATGCAGTTGCCCACTGCGGCGAATGCCACAGCCCCAGAGGAAAGCTGGGAAGGATCAAGCATCGCAGAGCGCTGTCGGGAAGCGATGCGCAGCCGGAGCCCGCGCCGGGCATCACACCGGGGGACCTGCCCGACTGGACCGTCGCCGACTGGACCACCTTTTTGGAGCTCGGCATGATGCCCAATGGGGACTTTGTGGGTGGGGAAATGGCCCGAGTGGTGCAGGAAGGCACCGCGCGCCTACCGTCGGCAGACCGGGCGGCAATGGCCGAGTTTTTGCGGTCTGGGCCCCGCTAGGCCACTAGCTTTCAATCGTGGAAAGCGGAGCTACCAAGAGCAAAATTCGCTCCATCAATACATCGCTTGCCAAGCGGCCAAACAGTGTGGACGCGCCCTCGTATCGCTGCTCATCATAGGCTTCGGGGGTGACCCAATACCCCGCGTAGTCCCCCGCGAACCCCACAACGACACAGTCCATACCCGACTGCGCCCGCACCGCCGCCTCGATCCGACGGGCCACAAAGGTGCTGGGCTCACCAGGAATCGTCACACACAGGCTGCCGCCCAGCCGAACCCCATGAAGCGGCAGCGTCTTTGGACCGAGCAGAGAGCCCGCAAAGGCCGAGACCGGCACCGCGGACAGGCCCCAAGCGCGCTCGATCGGCACCTTGGGGTGCTGCGCGTGTGATGGCGGAAACGCATCCTGCAAGGCGTAGCCGGGCGCCTTCACCCCCGCCGAGAGCGCCAGCCACTGTTCGATGGTGGTGATGCCATCGATGCCGCCTCCAGCCGTGGCGAGGCCCGGCCGCGCAGGCGCCAGTCGCTCATCGATCGCCGGCTGCCAGAGCTCATGATGAGCGCAAAACACCTCATCGGACGCCGGGTCATGCTCCGCGGCCGGCTGACGCACCGCCTGCACCACGGCCTCTGCGATTCGCTGGCCCACATAGGCCGCCAAGCCTTCGCCCTGCTCCCCACACCTTCCCTGGGAACCTGGCCTGCGCTCTCCCTTTTCGTCGAGCGCCAGCGGCGACACATCCCCGCTGGCCCCACCGGCAAACCCCACCAAGACCTGGCCAAGCGCTTCTTCGGCGTGCGTCCGTGCATAGCCAGCCCAGTCGGCACCCCAATACGGGTATGCGGGCCCCAAGGCCGTTCCATGGACCGCCGCTGTGGCAAGGGCCCCGAAGGGTCGACCCTGCTCATCGCGGACCACCCACACTCGGATCCGCCGGTCGCGGAGGCGATCCGCCGGCTCCCCCTCGCCGCCCGCACACAGCCCCCGCCGCTCGTCGACCGCGATCCGCATCACGGCGGGAAGGGCCCGATTGCTGCCCGTGTCGTCAGCCGCTACATCGACGAGGTGCACACTCCCGGGCACCCGACCGGTGACCGCTTGCAGAACCGCCGGCGCGATCTGCTTGGCCAAGGTGCCCGCGTAGAAGGGCAAGGGCACCGCCAAGGGGGTGGTGCTCGCGTTGTACATAGGACTGCCGTAGGTAAAGCCGGGTCCGGCGTGCGTGTGGGTTCCCGCGATGATCAGCCGCTCACCGGGGATCCCGGTTCGTTGAGCGAGCTCACGCCACAAGGCTCTGCCTCCACAGTGCAGATCTGCGAAGACCAATACGATGGGCTCGCCATCGCCCCGGTCCACCGCCAAGGCGGTTGCCATCAAGTGCGGCGTATGCTCTGGCTTTTTCTCGACGCGCTTCGGGCCTGCGATAGACCACCCAGCGCTCGCGCCTGCCCGCTCGGGGGTAATGACCGCTCGTCCCATGCCAACGCTGACGCCCACACGACCTCCGGGTGGCGGCACTCTATCGTGCAGGACACTGCGGGTGCGCTAGTGTCATGCCCCACGGAGGACCCATGTCGAAGCTGACCCTGGGACGCGAGTGCGATCCGAAGACCCTAGAGCCCGACGGCGAGACCGCCCTACTCGACACCCGAAAGCTGACTCGGCACGGCGTCTTGCTGGGCATGACTGGTTCAGGAAAGACCGGCCTAGGTGTGTGCCTGCTCGAAGAGATCGCCATGAGCGGTGTGCCGATCATCGCCGTCGATCCAAAGGGGGACCTGACCAACCTCGCATTGGCCTTCCCCAACTTGGCGCCCACCGATTTCGCCCCCTGGATCGACCCCGCCGAGGCCAAGCGCAAGGGCGTCGACATCGCCACACGGGCCACCCAAGTCGCCGACATGTGGAGGAGCGGCCATGAAAGCTGGGGGGTCACCCCTGAAAACAGGCAGGCATTCGCCAACTGCAACGTCACGATCTACACCCCAGGCAGCACCGCGGGCGTCCCGGTCGATGTGCTCTCGTCCCTCAGGGCGCCGTCCGCTGAGCTTCGTGAAGACGTCGAAGGCCTCACCGAGCTCGCCACAGGCACCGTCAGCGCGCTCTTGGGCTTGGTGGGCGTACAGGCCGATCCGTTTCGCGACCCCGAAGCCATCGTGCTCACTCAAGTGCTTCACGACGCCTGGGGCAAGGGCGAAGATCTGACCCTGGAGACCGTGCTGACCCGCTTGGTCGACCCGCCATTCGGCAAGATCGGCGTCTTCCCCGTCGACACCTTCTTCCCAAAGAAGAAGCGCCTCGCCCTGGCCATGAAGCTCAACGCCGTCATCGCAAGTCCGGCGTTTGCCCCGTGGTCTCAGGGCGTGCCCATGGACCTAGACGCCATGCTCACCCCCGCGCCCAATGCGCCGATTCACGTCTTCACCACGGCTCACTTGTCCGATGACCAGCGGATCTTCTTTTTGAGCACCCTGCTCAACGCCTTCGTCGCCTGGTCTCGTCGCCAGCCTGGCACTGGCGACCTTCGCGCCCTGCTCTACATGGACGAGGTCTACGGATACCTTCCGCCGCACCCAGCCAACCCCCCGACAAAGCGCCCGATCTTGACGCTCATGAAGCAAGCGCGCGCCGTGGGCGTTGGCGTCGTGCTCGCCACACAGAACCCGGTAGACCTGGACTACAAAGCCCTGTCAAACGCCGGCACTTGGTTGGTCGGCCGAATTCAGACGGAACAAGACCGAGAGCGTGTGATCGAGGGACTCGCCGGAGCCGGCGGAGCGCTAGACACCAAAGCCGTCGATGGCTGGGTCCAGCAAATGCCAGGCCGAACCTTCGTTCATCGTGATGCGGGTTCGAGCGTGCCCCGGCTCCTGCACAGCCGCTGGGCCATCAGCTACCTGCGAGGCCCCCTCACGCGCAGAGAGATCGAGAAGCTGCCCCAAGCGCAGTGGTCGCCGGCGTCCCAGGTCGCGCCCGCCGCCCCCGCCGCAGGCGTTTCCGCCGCTCAGGCCGTCGCTGCGGCCCCCGGCACCCAGGCCCCCGCCGGCTGCTCGGCCCAACCGCCCCCCATGCCCGATGGGATCGAGGTTCGATACCTCTCTCTCGCCGCATCCCACGCAGCGCTCGGCGACGCGGGCGGCGACCTGGACGTGCCGCGCAGCCCCGATGGGCGGCCCGTCTGGGTCCCCGCCCTCTACGTCAAAGCCAACCTTCGCTTCGACGAGTCCACCACCTTCAGCGAAGAGCGTAGGGTTGAGCGGCTCTTCGTCCCCTTGTCCAGCGAACCCGGAGACGGAATACCCGTCACGCTTCGCCGCCAGGACCTGGACCGAGACGCCCCCGGCGGCTGGTTCATGGGCCTGCCCGAAGACGCCGACGAGGCGCGCGAGATCCAGAAGGTCGAGAAGGCGTTGACCGACGCCATCTACCGTACCGAAGTCACCACGATGTACCGGCACAAAGGGCTGAAGCTCACCAGCCAAGCTGGCGAGTCCGAGGCGGCGTTTGGCATCCGAGTTCGCCAGGCCATCGACGAGCGGATCGCAGACAAGGCACAGGCCCTCAAGGACCGCATTGAAAAGAAGGTCGACACGTTGCAAGACCGCATGGAGCGCAAGCAAGCAGATCTGGCCAATGCCGAGGGAAAAGCTCGATCCCAACAAACTCGCGAGATCATCAACGTCGGAGAGACCATCTTTGGCATGTTCTTTGGCGGACGCAGCAAGAGCTTGTCGACGGCGGCGACCCGACGAGGCCAGACGGCATCCGCCAACCAGCGGGTGAGTAAGCTCGGCATGGAGCTCGCACAGCTTCAGGCCGAGGTCATGGAGCTGCAGGTCGACCTGACCCAACAGCTCGCCGAGATCCAGACCGATGAGATGTCGGCTCTCGTCGAAGTCGAGGCCACCGAGGTCGGGCTGGAGAAGAACGACATCGATGTCGAGAGCATCGGCATCGTCTGGGTGGGGCTGACCTAGGACGGCCCGCGGCGTTTGAACAGCAACAGCGCGATGAGCGCAGGCGCGCCGATCGCAGCGGTCAACACGCCCACCGGCAGGTCCTGACCGGGGACCAACACCCTGGCGAGGCCATCGGCCAAGGGCAAAAAGGCGGCTCCAACCACCGCAGACAGCGGGAGGAGCCGCCGCGGTGCGTCCCCCACCACAAGACGAACGATATGCGGCACCACAAGCCCCACGAAGGCCAGTGGACCGACCGCCGCCACACAGGAGCCCACGACCAAACTGCCCGCCGACAGCGCCACCCACCGCAGCCGTCTGAGGCTCACCCCCTGGGCCGCCGCCTGTTCTGCGCCTGCCGACACGGCTTCGAGGGCCCGAGTGAACCCAAAGAGCGGAAGGGTCCCGAGTACAACGACCGGAGCCAGGCCCAGCGGCACCCACCATCCCACTGTGGACAGAGAGCCGAGTGACCATCGGACCGCGCGATAGGTGGTGGCGGCATCAGCGCGCACTTGTAGACCCAGGCTCACCGCACCGGCTGCCAAGCTCACCGCGATGCCCACCAGCAGCAAATCCGCGAGACTCACCCGCCGAGACACCGCCAGTAACGCCACACCAAGGGTGACCAGGCCAGCGCCAATGAACGCCCCCATCCCAACGAGGACCGTGCCGCTGACCCACCCACCACCCAGGCCGGGCGGGACCACCACCAAGACCGCTAGCGCTCCGAGCGACGCTCCAGCGGTGGTTCCTAGGGTGGACGGAGTGGCCAGTGGGTTCTCGAAGAGCGTCTGGAACACCGCGCCAACCACGCCCAGTGCCATGCCCACCAGAGCCCCCAAAACCACCCGCGGAAGACGCAGTTGCGCGAGCACAAAGCTTGCGGAATCCGGATCGAGGGAGGGGCCGAGCACCGGTGCCACGACCAGCGCGAGCGCGCTCACCCCAACCACAATGGCGATGCGAGCGATCATGCTCCGACCCCGCTCACGACGAGCCGGGGCGCCCCATCCACCAAGACCGAGCGGACATCGAGCCCCAACAGCGATCCGAGGTGTTGCGGCAGGTCGTCGTGGGTCAGGGGCAGCGTCCACGCCACAGCGCCCTTCGACAGCGCCAGCACCTGAACATCGACGCCGTGCAGGAAACTCAAGAGGCTGATGTCGTGGCTGACGAGCACAAGACCTCGACCTTCTGTGGCTTGCTGGGCCAATAGCGCCCACACCCCGAGCGCGGCCGCCGGATCCAGGTGATTCCCAGGCTCATCTAGGAGCCAATAGGCCGCTTCCTGAGCGTGTAGAGCGGCGAGGCGCACCCGTTGGCGTTCGCCACCAGACAGGGTGTGCATGAGGCGATCCGACAGCGCGCTCAGACCGAAGCGGTCGAGGGCGACGCGCGCCTGGGCCTGCGAGTGCCGCCGACTCTCTCGAAATCGGAACCGGGCGGCTGTCACAACCTCGACCGCGGATAAACCATCGGCCCGTGCAGACTGCTGCGGCAGCCACGCCATCTGTGCCGCGCGTTCTCGGGCCGTCGCCTGCCGCAGTGGCGCCCCGTCGAGCCGAACCTGCCCGGCGTCGACGGGCTGCAGGCCCAAGACCGAGCGAAGAAGGGTGGACTTGCCCGCCCCGTTCGGCCCGACGATCGCCACAATCTGGCCCGGTCCGACCTGGAGCGAGACGTCGCACAAACGCTGGCCCACCGTCAGGCGCTCTGCGGTCAGCACGGCGCCCTCCAAGGGCACGTTCGGATAGCGACGGCGGTGCACGGGCGGGTCATGGCGTTGGGGAGCCTCGCGGGGAGCGCAGATAGCCCGGGGAGGCTGCCCGTGTGGTTCAGCCCACACTCGCAGGGGTACCCATTTAGCGGACCCCATCGGTATGGTACGATCTACCGCAATCGCCGGGGAGCACTCATGGCATCGCAATTCGAGCTCAAGCGCCTCTCTCCCAGCACCATCCCCCGCGCTCTCGAAAAGGTGCATCTGTACCGGGTGCTCAACATGCCCCATCTGGCCGAGAGCATCTGCCATGACGTGCTCGCCGTCGAGCCCAACCACACCAAGGCGCTCCAAGAGCTTATCCTCACCATTGCAGACCAGTACGGCAGCAAGTCGAAGCGCGTCAGCAAGGTGACGGTGAAGGAGCTTATTGGACGCCTGCCCGACGACTATCAGCGCGCCTATTATTCCGGGTTAAACGCCGAGCGTCGGGCCCTCGCTGTGATGAACACCAACGCTATCGGACATGCGGTGTACGAGTGGCTCCGCAAGGCGATGGAGCACTATGAAGCCGCCATTGCCCACTCGCCTGACCACAACGACGACGCCGTCCTGCGATGGAACACGTGCGCACGCATCTTGAATGCAAACCCGAGCCTACGGCCCGACGATGAGCCGAGCCGAAGCTGGCTGAGCTAGGCCTAGACGGGATCGACTGTCTAGAGATGTCATTGCAACCTCTGATTGGGGTCCGCAATGGTCACAGGGCAGGACTGCAAGTGGGCGCGAACGGGCGAAGCCGGTTACCCGACCGCTGCCGCCCCCCAAAGCGGTCGCTGGTGACTCCCCTCGGTTCATGAGAGCCCGGTCTCGACAGGGCCCCTCTGCTGTTCCTCAAGTCATTGGCATCTGGCAAGAGCTAGCTGACTCACCCTCGGCTTAAGGACTGTGTACGCACAGGATGTCGTTGGTGCCTCCCTTGCCAGGCACCCGCTTCCCCCTCCCCGGAGACACTATGGCTCGACCCAAAATGACCCAACAAAAGCGAGCACGTGAGACCCAACGTCGCGAACGTGCTGAGCTCAAGGCCGCCCGTCGCGCTCAGCGCAAAGCCGAAGCCGAAAACGCCAACGATGACGTGCCAGAAGGGGACGATCCCGACCTCGTCGGAATCGTCGCCGGCCCTCAGCCGATCCGCGCCGAGTTCTTGGACGACGAAGAAGAAGAAGCCGAGAAGGCGTAGGGCTCGAGCCCTGGCTCAGCGGCGCCTCTTCGCTCTCCGAATCAGACGATGTTGCAAGTACGCAGCCGTCCGATCGAAGGCGAATAAGAAGGCTCCCTGCAGAATCAGCGCTTCACCCCACCCTTGGCGCAGGCCGTCATTTCGGCCTTTCGCCCACTGGGACAGGCCAACACCACCGCCCATATAGACGAGGTCGATGCCGCCATTGACCAGGAAAGCCGTTCGCATTCGGGTTTGCCGGCGACGCAGCGCATCTGGCGGCATGGAGCTCCAGTCCTGGCGCGACGCCCCCAAAAGTCCCTGGCCTGCGATCCCAAGGTTGACGCTATTCCACGCCAGGTTCCCCTGCCCCACACCTCGCTGCCGCTCATCTGGACTCGTCGCCCAGGCCATGCCTCGCGTCGAGAGATTGCCGAGCGCCCAGCCGCGACGCCCCTGACGAGCGCTGACCCACCAGGGCTGGCTCGTAAACGGACGGGGCGAACGCGCTCGGCGCCGAAGCGTTCGCTACCGCAGCTGCGAAGCCTTGATCTCCCAGTCAGCAACCACATTGCCTTGAAGACCATAGATGGTGGCGGTCAAGGTCGGGTCGTCGACAGCGGTGTCGACGTCGAGCATGACGAAACTCTCCGTGGCATCGAAGCACTCCAACGTGGGACGGTCGGCCTTGCAAGGGCTTTGCCAGGTTGCAATCGATGAAGATGTGATTTCGGGCAGGTCATACCCTCGCAATTCCTCCGTCCCTCGCTTCACCCACAAGAACTCGGAGCGATGAATGTCACCAGACAACAAAACAAGGCCTTCTACCTCGCTATCTGCCAAGCTGTTGAACAGCGCATTGCGCTCATTCTGGAAGGACTTCCACGAGTCATTCGATCCGTATTCCGTCCACTGACTTCCGCTGCCGACCAACTTGAACACCGCGTCGCTGTCCCGCAGAGAGGCCAAGAGCCAGTCGGACTGGGCTGCGCCTAGCATGCCGTCCACGCCTCTCCAGGTTCGAGCATCGACCATCCAGATCTCGACGTCTCCCCACCGGTGGTGCATATAGGCCCCCGGGGCTGCGTCCGCCCCATAGGTTGGGTTGGCCCAATACTCTCGAAAACCCGCCAGGGCCTGGGCTGCACCGGGATCATTGCCATCGGTGTTGTTGCCCACGTAGTCGTGGTCATCCCACGTCGCCAAGGTGACGGTGTGGTCCAGCAGAGCGGCCCGCTCCGGGCGTGAGCGGCTCCATCGATATTGGAAGCGGTGGGCGGCCTGGACCGGGGTATTGCCGTAGTGGTTGTCGCCCAGGAATAAGAAGACGTCGGGATCCAGGTCGTCGATCTTGGCAAAGATGGGCTGCTCATCCGCTTTGGTGCACGAACCCATCGCGATCCGCCGACGGCCGGGCTCATCGGGCGCGGTCCGCAGCTTGCTCTGATGCACAAGCCGCCCGTCCACTTCGATGCCGTAGTGAAAAACGGTGTCGGGAAGCAGGCCTTCGACGGGCAATACTGCCGTAAAATCGTCTTCGGCCTTGGGGTACGCCCACGCGACGTTCGTGCCGTCCGACAGGTCATCATCCAGGTCCATGCGTAGGCTGACAGCTCGGGTGCTGTCCGTTCTCACCCAAATGCGTGTGCGGGTCTGGTCGGTCGCACCCACCATGGGGCCGTGGGTCAGCCCTTGTCGGTCAAAGCACCCCTCGCAAGACAGCGTTGGTGCCTGAGGATCGGCCCACACAGGCGTCTCATCTCCCTCGCTTCCCATCTGCGGGTTGATGCCGGCCCGGCAGTGAATCGGCTCCCCATCCAAAGACACTTGCACGCACACGGGTCGCCAGAGATCCGTGCCGTCCGCAGTGCGCAGCTCCACCCGATCCAGATCGGCTCGCCGCATCCCAAAGCCTCGGCGATGGTGCACATCCACCTGTCCCGGCTCATTATCGTCCACGTCCACCACGTTCAGGCTCACGCAGTCCGTCGCGGTCAGGCACAGGGAGAGGCCTCCGTCATTCGTACCGTCAAAGGTGCCCGATCCGGTACGTACCTCCACCGTGAGCCGATCGACGAAACCTGGGACTCCGGGTCGACCAGGATCCGTCGCCTCGGTCAGGGACCACGGGACGTCCGTGTCATCGGTTTCGTCCGTTTCATCTGTGTCATCGGTTCCGTCCGTGTTCTGTGGGTCTGAACCATCGGTCCCCACAGGCTCGGGTGCCGGACAGCCCATCACAAACAGCAGCATTGACCAACGAAGCAAGACCGTCTCCAACTCTACAGGCGCCCCAAGCATGAGCGAACTCGGCGCCGCTCGCAAGGGGCGGTTGTGGAACGCGCACAGCTCTGGGTGTCGAACCCGCAACGGGGGCGACGAGCGTCGAACCATTCGGCCACTACCCCATAGGCCGAGCTCCCACGGAGCCCAGCGTACGGTGACTATCGCAGCAACAAAAATTCAGTAAAGGATGGTATCTCCTTCATTTATGGCAGAACGTCTGTACAGAAAAGCAGGTGGAGTGTCACGCAGCTCGCAGGCGCAACCGAATCACAGCCTATGGCAGCTGAAGGGGCGTCTGCAGACGCTCAAGGTCGAGTGAGCTTCTCGCTGCACCCTTCCAACTCACCTCACGTCAACGCTGGCCCCAATGACTCACATACCTCTCCACAAGCATACATCCACGCAGGGTGACGTAGACGCACCCAAGCACATCGTGAAGATGGGAGATGGCCACGTCGCCGCAGCGCCGTGGCGGATCGAGACCGTGCTCGGGTCCTGCTTGGGCATCGCCCTCGTGTGGAGACGGCAGGCGATCTACGGCATGGCCCATGTGGTTCTACCGAGGTGCACCAATCCAGATGACCCCCGCAAGACGCGGTACGGAGACACGGCGGTCCCGTACCTGCTCGAAACGATGGGAGTGCCCAGATCTCAATGGAAAGACGTTCGAGCCGTTCTCGCCGGCGGCTCCCAGATCTTCCAGGAAGGCAAGACCCACGTCGGCGCCAGCAATGATGAGTCGGTCCGCGCCTCCCTTCGATCCCACCGGATCCGGGTCATCGGCGAGGACACTGGGGGCACAACGCCACGGCGGCTGGTGATCAACACATCCACGGGCATCGTGGAGTGTATTCACCTCGTCAAAGACGATGAGCCGAGCAGCAGCCGGTGGAAACTGATGCACTGATCGGGCCGCATTTGTGATGGAGGCGAGCCCAACGAGGGGCTCGAAGCCGCGCACCATGAGAAAAGAGTAGGAGCGGGGGGAGTCGAACCCCCAAGACCTTGCGGCCAGTGGATTTTGAATCCACCGCGTCTGCCATTCCGCCACGCTCCCGTGGACCGCGCCCTTAACGGACGATTCTCAACCGGCTAGTCCCAGCGAAGCGGAACCGACCATCTGCCAGCACTCTTTCTCGCCTTACCCAGCGTTTCAAGGTGCTTAAGGGCCGTCTTGACATCGGGGCCCGTGGTGTTGGGGTACTCCCCTTCCACGGCTTTTCGCACGCCCACGACCAGCACCGTCTCGGACAGACCATTGGAGCTGTACTGACCCAGCTTGTCGAGGCAGACCTGGACGATGAAGTCGAGCTTGGCGATATCCATCGGGATGGGCTTGGGCGTGGCGGTCCGCTTGGGCTTGGCGGTGCTCGCCTTGCGCGTGCGCTTGGGCTTGTCTTCGGCAACGCGGATGGACTTGCGGTTGCCCAAGGGCTCAGGCTTGTTCATCACCTGGTGCTTCTCCACCCGCGCATCCTGGGTGCCCAGCGTGAAGACGGACGGCGGCGAGGCTTGCCACGTCTCTTGCGCAGTGTGGACCGCACGAGCGGACTCGGGGCTGCGACCCTCGGCCGATACGACCGCGGCTAAATGGGCGCGGAGACGGGCTGGAACGGACTCTGCGGGCAGGCTCGTGAGGCTGTTCATGAGCTCGGTCCAGACGCGGCCATCCGGCAGGTCCCCAATCTCGTGGAACATGCGCTCCTCAAAGCCCGCGAGCGCCTTGGTCAGCCCCTTTGGAGCCTCTGGCGACTCGGCCAGGGCCAGCAGGTCACACAGAGTCCCCATCTCTATCTGTGCGAATGGACGACGGAGCACATCCGTAATGGTCACTTCAAGAGTGATCGGATCCATCCCTCTCAGGTTGTCGAGGCGGACGAGACGCTGCAAAAGGCCCTCCCTGGCGGTTACCCCAGCCCGTAACAAGGGCGAGCCGCCTCACCACGGAGTTCTCGATGCGCATCACTAAGGTCTACACCCGGACCGGCGACAAGGGCTCAACCCGACTGGTCGGCGGACAAGAAGTGGCGAAAGACCACGTTCGTATAGAAGGATACGGCACTGTCGACGAGCTAAACAGCATCCTCGGCCTCGTTCGCACCTTCAATAGCCAATCGTCAGCGTCTCCCGAAGTTGTCGAACGAATCGACATAATGCTGAAACGAATTCAAAACGATCTGTTCAACGTCGGCAGTGACCTCGCGACCCGAGCAGCGGACCGTTGGCCGGGAATGTACCGGGTGGGTGACGCCGATGTGAAGCAGCTTGAGGACTGGATAGACAGCTTGAACAGTGATCTTGGGCCACTCAAGGAATTTATTTTGCCCGGCGGCGGCCCTGTGGGAGCTTTTTTGCATCAAGCGCGTACCGTATGCCGCAGAGCCGAGCGTCGCGTGCTCACCCTCATGAACACCGAAGACGACGTCGGCGAAGGGTGCATGCGCTACCTCAACCGACTGTCAGACTTCCTATTCGTCCAAGGTCGATGGGCGGCTCAAGCGCTCGAAGAGCCCGAGTACTTCTGGGAAAAGCCCAGCGCTTAGGCCAGCGGGATGCGGGGTAGCAGTCCCGACAGGCCTACCAGCGACCGCGAAGCCCACCGCCGACTCCGCCACCGTCGCTGACGATAAAGCCGTAGGAGAGCGTGCCCGCACCTACGGCGATGGCCGCGGCAGCACCCAGCGCGAGTCGGTTCGTGGTCCGCTGGGACTTCGCGAGCTTTTCTTCGCTATCATTGATGGTCTTGAAGTTCTCTTTGGACACGTACGAGCCCACGCCCAAGGCCAAGCCCGCGACGATGAGGCCGGTGCCTCCAACGATCAGCGGCACCTGCTCTGGCGGGCGCGTACGTTGGATCTCGATAGCGCCCTTGCCCATGTCGTGTACATCGACAGCAAATTTGGACTTGTCCTTCTTCCGACGACCTTTTCCGTCGTCTGCAGCCGCGCCCTTGACCTCGGTCATCACTTCCTTGGGGAAGGCCGCGCCCGACATGACCCAGCTCTTGATCTCGCCGTCGTAGTCGCGCTGCAACAGGTGCGGCCGACCGGGAGTAGCGGCGGGTCCCTTGAGCTTTCGCCCATCCAAATACCAGTCTCCGCCGTCGACGAAGGTCAACGTGGCGACGCGGTTGGCGTCCGGCTGCTTGACCCGGAGCATGGCGGCATAGATGGCGCGCACCGGGTGATCTCCGGGAAGATCCTCGACGCCGTACCGGTAGCTCTCATCGAGCTCGATGGCGGTCTGGAACCACGGTTCGGCAGAGGCGCGGTCTCCACCGACGTAAAGCCCGCCTGCAACACCGCGATAAACCCGGCTCAAGAAACCGAGCGGAAGCCTCGTGCTGGCACAGGGCAAGTGCGACTCAATCGCTTTGGCCGAAGACAGGGCCTTTGGCGCCGCCTGATCGATGATCGCCAGCTCGACGGCTTGAACGTCCAAGACGAGCTGATCCGAGGTGTAGTCCCCAGCGCAGGCGGAGGTCTCGGTCGGTGTCGCGTCTTCGGCCGGCTCATCTGCCGCCAACGCGAGGGACGAGACGGTCAGCGACAACACCATGGGCACGACCGCAGGGGTCCAGCTACGCACAAAGGCCTCCAGGGGCCGCAGGCTACCACCGCTGTCGGGCCGTTGCACCCGAATCAGCGCCCCGATGGACTTGAAAGATCCACGACTCCCTAAGCGCGAAACCAAAACAGCGCATCGCCGGCTTCCACCGAGGCACCTTCTTCGACGCAGACCCGAACAATCTCTCCGGTTTGTGGGGCTCGAACCGGCGTAAACGTCTTCATCACCTCGACGAGAGCGATGGTCGAGAGGGCCTCGACTGCCGCCCCTTCGGTCGTGAACGAAGGCGCCCCGGGTTCGGGCCTCAGGTAGACCGTTCCATCGGTATCGGCGCGCAACACGGTCACATCGGCGGGCACATCGCCGTGACCGCGACTCGATGGGGCTGCGGCGAGGTCGGCGGCGTCGCCCAGTCCCCCTTCACCCGGCCGAACGAGCACGTCTGCGAACGCCACCCAGGACCCGTCTGGTGCGACGTGCAGCGCCACCCCATGGGCCGACGCCGGCGCGGTGACGACCAGCACATCGCCGGCTCGATCGAGGGTCCCCAGGACCATGCCCGGTGTAAGTGGCGCGCCCAAGCCGATGGCCGGACGCCAAGTGCCCACGCTGGGGGAACCGAGCGTTCCATCACTCGCTAGCGCTGACCGCATAGGACCTCCAAGTCGTGAACACTCCAGATCCGAGGGTTCTTGGTGCGGCGGTACCCTGACGCCTGCCACGCTGCCTCGACCAAACACACGAGCCAATCACGGAGCTCGGCCAGCGGCACTACCTCGTCGGTGTCCATGCGCGCCGCCGCCGCCACAGGGTCCATGTCCGCTTCGATTCGCGCAGCGGTCTTGGCCATGCCGGCCTCGATAGCGGCGCGCTCTTCAGGGTCTTCGGTGGCGATCTCGAAGTTGTCGTCGAGCTTGCTGTTGTAGGTGGCAATCGCCAAGGTTCTTCCTTCCATAACCGCCAACCGGGTGATGGGAGTCGAGAGCTGCACAACGGGATCGTAGGGCATGCCCGCCATGGCGTAGAAGCCGGCCCCAGACGCCTTGCGGAGCAAAACCGTGAACATGGGCGAGGCGTTCGTGGCATTGGCGTAGATCAAGCTGCTGCCGTAGCCCAGCAGGCCCTGGCGCTCAGCTTCGATGCCGATGTCGAAGCCCGCGATGTCTTGAAGCCAGATGATGGGGATTCCATCTTCGCTACACGCCCGAGAAAAGGCCGAGATCTTTGCGATGCCCTCGCGGTACAGAGAGCCGCCTGGGCGCTTGCCCACGCCGGGCTCTTCGACGATGCCCTGGCGATTGGCGATGACTCCGACCCACAAGCCGCTGACCCGCGCCAAGCCCGTGACCATCTCGCGGCCGGTCTGGGGGAGGACCTCGTGAAAGAGCGAGTCGTCGACCAGGCGTGCAATCACCTGGCCCACATCTACATATTGCCGATAATCCCTTGGGAATAGAGCAGCCAAATCCGCGGCTGGATAGCGAGGGTCCGCCGCCGTCACCCCGTGCCGGTAGAAGTCGATCGCGGTGCTCGGAAGCTTGGCGATCTCGTCGCGCAAACACTGCAGGGCCGTGGGGTCGTCGGGCACCCGAACATCTGCGCATCGAGACTGGTGCACGTGCACCTCGGGGCCGCCGATGTCTAGGCTCGTGAGCTGCTGGGACTTGGCGCCCTTGATGAGAGCCGCCCCCGCGATGACCATATAGGCCTTCTCAGTCATGTAGACCCGATCGCTGATGATGGGCATATAGCCGCCACCTGCGATGCAATCGCCGAATACGGCAGCCACCTGGGGCACACCCGCGTCGGCCAGCCGGGCGTTCTGCTTAAAGATGTGGCCCGCGCCTTTGGCGCCCGCAAATGTGGCGCTTTGTTCCGGCAAAAACAGACCGCTACAGTCCACTAGGTACAGCACCGGCAGCCGAAGCCGCAGGGCCATCTCTTGGGCACGCTCGATCTTTTCGGGGGTCTTGGGCCACCACGCGCCGCTCGCCACCGTGTTGTCATTGGCGATAATGATGGTCCATCGTCCATGAACCTTGGCGAAGCAGGTGACCACACCGGCGCCGGGCGCCGGGCGCTTGCTGCCAGAGAAGTCCCGGCCCCAATTCACGAGGGTGCCGACCTCGAACACTTGGGAGTCAGGGTCGACGAGCTGATCGAGGCGCTCCCACGTGGTGAGCTTGCCCTTGGCGTGGACCCGCGTCTTGGCCTTTTCCCCCCAACCCGCGTGCACCGCCGCCCGCTTGTCGAGGATGGCGGCGTCGAGGTCCGCGTGATGGGCCAGGTTTTTCTTTAGATCTTCGGGCCCGATGACCCGATCGATCTCGTCGCCGATGGGATGCAGGTGGATGCGCGCCACTAAGCACCTCCGACGAGTGTGTGTAGGTCTTCTTCGAGGGACTTGGTGTGGTACCGCCCGCTGGTGAACGCGTCCCACTCCAGGATGGCGGCGTGCAAGGCCAGGTTGGTGGGAACCCCTTCCACCACTGTCGCAGCGATGGCCGCGCGGGAGCGCTCCAAGGCCGTGTCACGATCAGGGCCGGATACGATGAGCTTGGCCACCATGGAGTCGTAGTTTGGAGGGATCCGATCGCCGCCTCGCAGGTGAGTATCCACTCGGATCCCTGGCCCTTCCGGGAACGAAAGCTGAGTGATTCGCCCGGGGCCGGGACGGAAGTCCAGGGCAGGATCTTCGGCATTAATCCTGAATTCGATAGCGTGACCCTGGTGCTGAATCGAGCCTTGACTCAGAGGCAGTCGCTCATTGGCCGCGATGCGGAGCTGAAGCTCGACCAAGTCGAGGCCCGTCACCTCTTCGGTGACCGAGTGCTCCACCTGCAGCCGGGTATTCAGCTCCATGAAGTAGAGGCCGCCGCCTTGGTCGAGCAGCATCTCGACCGTTCCCGCGTTTCGGTAGCCGCTGCGACGAACGGCGTCGGCCACCACTGGCAGCACGCGCTCACGCTCGCTGGGAGACAAGCCTGGGCTGGGCGCCTCCTCGACCACCTTCTGGTGACGTCGCTGCACGCTGCACTCACGTTCGCCCAAGTGCACGACCGTGCCGAAGGCATCCGCCAAGATCTGCACCTCGACATGACGCCCTTCAACGATCCGCTTCTCTAGGTAGAGCCGGCCGTCGCCAAAGCAGGAGATGGCTTCGGCCGTAGCATCTCGCCAGGCATCCGCGAGCCCATCGGGAGCCTCGACACCGCGCATGCCGCGCCCACCCCCACCAGCCACCGCTTTGAGCAGCACGGGGTAGCCGATCTCGTCCGCCAATCGACGCGCTTCTTCGAGGTCGGAGAGCGCACCTTCAGAGCCAGGTATGACCGGCATTCCGAGCGCCTTCATGGTGTCGCGCGCTCGGGCTTTGTCGCCCATCAGCGCCATATGATGCGGGTCGGGGCCGACGAAAGAGATTCCGGCAGCCTCACACCGCCGCGCAAAAATGGCGTTCTCCGAGAGAAATCCCCACCCAGGATGCAGCGCAGAACACCCGTGGTGCAGGGCGACTTCGAGGATGGCTGATGCGTCTAGGTATGACTCCGCGGATCGGGCCGGCCCAAGCGGCACGACCGTGGTGGCGCCTTCAAGCCAGGCTGAGCCGAGGTCAGCGGCGGATGCCACGGCGACCGTCTCGATCCCGAGGCGCTGGCAGGTCTTGAGAACCCGCGCTGCCACCTCTCCGCGATTGGCGATGAGAAGTCTTCGGAACATGACACTCCCGTCAAGGACACGACCGTAGCCGACAACGGCTCTGTCGTCGTGCGGGGTTTGGCAACCCATCGTCCCACCGGTCGGCTAGCATCCACAGCCACCGCCGAGGCTCGCATGCGTATGAACCTGTCCCTGGACCAGTTCCTCTCCTTGTCGGAGGCAGAGCAACTGCCGTACATCGGCCGACAAGGCGTGCTCTACGCGTCTCAGTTCGACAGGCACACCCTCGATCACCTCTGCCGAGTCGCTGAAGCCGCCCGCGTGATGCACCAGACGCCCGCCGGCGCACAGCAGATGTCGGAGCTGCTCCGACACCGCATGGCGTTGAACTTCTTCATCCAGCCCAGCTCCCGCACGTTCATGTCGTTCAACACGGCCCAAGCCTTCCTCGGCCTGTCTCGGATGAGCGTGCGCGACGCCAAGATCAGCTCCATGTCCAAGGGCGAATCGCTCGTCGACAGCGTGCGAACGTTCATTAGCTACGTAGACCTGGTGGTGATGCGCCACCCCGATGAGAACGCCGCCGCCACCGCATTCTGGACCTCCACCCAGGCCCACCGACGCGTTCACTTGCCCGATGGCGACCACGTGCCGGTTCCCATCGTGTCCGGTGGTTCGGGCACCAAGCACCACCCCACCCAAGCGCTGCTCGACGTCTACACCCTGCAGAAATCCTTGGGCACGATCGACGGGCGCACCCTGATGCTGGTGGGCGACTTGGGCAGAGGCCGGACCGTCCGGTCGCTGGCCCAGCTCATGCGGAATTACAGCAACGTCACCCTGCTCTTTGCCGCGCCCGAGAAGTACCAGATGCTCCCCGACATCACCGCACAGCTCGACGCTGCCGGGGTGGACTGGCACGTACTCCCCAGCCTCGAATCGGGAATCGATGCCGCTGACGCCGTGTACATGACCCGCATCCAAGATGAGTGGGACGGAGGCAATGGCGGCGAACATGTGAGAGCCGACCCCGCCTTCGCCTTCCGGCCCGACCACTTGGACCGGATGAAGCCCAACGCCTGCCTCATGCACCCTCTGCCCAAGCGCGACGAGATCGACCCCGCCCTGGACTACATCGACGACGAGCGCATTGTCTATTGGCGACAAGAGCGAAACGGAATGTGGATGCGGGTGGCGCTATTGGCGTGGTTATTTCGCGTAGAAAGCGCACTATTGGTTGACGCCCCCACACTCCAGCGAGGGTAGAGCTACTCCTCGCCGTCCATGCCCCACGCGTTCGGTGCCATCTCATCGTTTTCCGCCATTCCGCGGTACCGCTTGTAGGCGCTGCGTTGGCTGCGACGCTCTAGAAGATTGGCAAACAACCGCCATACAACGGTCCCAATGCCCACGGTCACGACCACGGGCACGCTGACGACCAGAGCCGTGCCAGCAGACAACAGCACCATCGATGGCGTGATCATCACCATCCAGATGGGCAAGGCGTCGCCCTCCAGGGCGGTCTCGTTCATGATCCGCATGGCATTGGCGACGTGAAGGGCGTGCACGATGCAGAACACGAGCAGCCACAGCGGTAGGACCAGCAGGACCAACACCTCGAGGCCCGTGAACAGCCCGCCGAGCAGGAGCGGCTCCCTTACGCTAAGGCCACGCTCTTTCACGTCTGGCGCTCCGTCTCGTCCGTGTCCGGCGACTCGGCCTCTGGGATCTCGATGGCCGGGTAGGCCTCTTCTTTGGAGACGCCACTAAACCCGCCGGGTTCCATTAGGGGCGCCACAACCAAGGCTCGCTCCGCCTGATCCGGCAAGCCATCGAGAGGCCACGGCTTGAAGCTCTTGTACTTGAGCATGAACAGCAGCCCGACACAGACCAAAAAGATGATCGCCAGGCCGTACTGGGCCGGTGTGAGGCCGTAGTAGGTGGCGTCTTGCACCCGCAGGAAGTCCAAGCCAATGCGGACGGGCGCGTACAGCGCGAAGAAGAGCAGCGTGAAAAACCCAGGCACCCGGTCCTTCTTGCCGAGCCACCAAAACAACGCCATCACCGGGATCATGAAGGCGGCTTCGTACAGGCCGAGCTCGTGGCGCACGCCGGATACGCCGCCGATGGGATCTCCGGCCATCCACACAAAGTTCCGCATGCCCACGTCGAAGTCCATGGCCCAGGGCATGGTGGTCTCCATACCGATGTGGTCGTGCACAACACCGCAGCCAAGACGACCGAAGAACCACCCGAACGGGAAGCCATAGCTAATGATGTCGGCGTAGCGGAAGTAGCTCCGCCGGCGGATCAGAAGGTAGAACACCAAGGATCCGACGACGGCACCGAAGAATCCGCCGACGGATGAAAATCCAGTCCAAACCCTGATAATTGCCATAATCCCCTCGGTTTCAAGCCGTTCGGGGAAGTAGAAGAGCACGGTGTAGACATGGCCCAAGATAAAGCCAGTAAGCACGGTCACAACCGCGCCGTCTACCACGTCGCGCACATCCAAGCCCAGCTTGATGGCGCGGGCGCGGCTCATCTCCAGGCCCAAAATGAACCCGATGGCGACCAGGATGGCCCAGGGATCCAAGGGCAGTTCGCCCACACCTGGTACAGGAAGGTTGTAGACGTCCAGGCCGAAGAATGGGATGGCAGCAAAGACGGAGGACAACATTGAGGGCACGCTCCACAGACGCAGGGCGGTAACACGGCACAACCCCTACCCCACCATCTGCACATCTCCCGCACGGATCGCGTGCATCACGCCATCATCGGACTCGACAAGCAGCTCCCCATTGTCTGCGATGCCCCTGGCGATTCCCGCGATGCCGCCGATGTTGATACGCCGACCCGCCGTCGCATCCAACGCGCGCCAGGCGGCCAGCACCTGAGTCGGCTCACCCAATACGCGGACCCATTCGAGCATGCGCTGAACCCACGTCACCGCCAGCTGCTCCGGCGTGACCCTCGCACCCAAGGCCTGTAGACAGGTGGCGGGTAGGTCGGGTGGCGCCCAGCCCACGTTGACTCCAACTCCGACGATCACGTACTGCACCGCGTTGCGTTTGAACTCCGCCTCGGCGAGCAACCCCGAGACCTTCAGCCCATCGGCGCTCAACAGATCATTGGGCCACTTGAGCCGAGTTCCGTGGCCGCACGCCTGCGCCGTCGCCACCCCCGCTGCGAGCACCACCATGGGCAGAACCTGGGGACTAAGGTCGGGCCGCAACACGATGGACAACGTCAGGTTTTGCCCAGCGGGGGCTTGCCACAGACGCCCAAGCCGACCGCGCCCCGCGGTCTGGTGGTGCGCAAACACCGCCGTGCCATGAGCCGCGCCCTCGTCGGCCAGCGCGCGGGCGTGAGCATTGCTGGACCCACACTCGCCGACCCAATGAACAGGCTGGTGGAGGCCCGCATCCTCTACGCAGAAAGCGAGCGTTTCAGCCGATTCACTGGGATCGATCACGAGACATCAGGCAGAGCCCGCAGATCCATCGACAGGTCTACCCACACCGCCTGGTGAATGAGCCCGCCGGACGAGACCACATCGAGGCCGAAGTCGCGGATCCGCGCAATGCGCTCCGGCGTGATGTTGCCGCTGGCTTCGAGAACCACCGCTGGGCGCTTGGCCCGGGCCTCGTTCACCGCCCGCTGGAGCAGCTCATCGTTCATATTGTCGAGCAGCAGCACATCCGCACCGGCTTCGAGGGCTTCGTGCAGCTCGTCGAGCGTGGTGACCTCCACCTCGATGCGAACCAAGTGATGCACATTCGCGCGCACCTTGGACACCGCCTGGGTAATGCCCCCGACGGCCGAGATGTGGTTGTCCTTGATCATGACGCCGTCGTACAGCGCAAAGCGGTGATTATGAGCGCCGCCGTGGCGAACGGCCTTCTTCTCCAGCTCGCGGAGAAGGGGCGTAGTCTTTCGCGTGTCCACCACCCGGAGCTTGCCCTGGGCCGCGTCGGTGTAGTCCTTGACCCGCGTGGCGATGCCAGACAGCTTCATCATCAAATTCAAGGCCAAACGCTCGCCTTCGAGCAGCACCGCGAGCGGCGCCTCCACCTCGGCTACCAAGCCGCCCTTGAGCACGCGCTGGCCATCGGCCGCGATCGCTCGATAGGTCGCGGTGACTCCGCGGCGTTCGGCGACTTGGCGAAACACCTCGGCGGCGGGCTCCTGGCCGGACACCACCAAGGTGGGTTCCTTGGAGTAGATCGTGCCAAGGCCCCGGCGGTCCGCGGGCACGCAAGACGACGTCGTCAGGTCCCCTGCCCCCACGTCCTCATCCAAGGCCGCTTCGATGAAACGTCGGAGGTTCATTGGGCGCCTCCGAGTCGAGCCTGACTCGCACGCAGTGCCTCGCGCAGGGCCAAAGCCACTTCCAGCTTGTCCTGGAAGCCCTTCACCACCTTCTCGGGAGCCTTGGCCACAAAGCCCTTGTTTCCAAGACGTTTTTCAAGGTCGGAGACGTCTTTTTCGACCTTGGTGATCTCTTTGGTCAAGCGGTCGAGCTCGGCCTGCACATCGATGACGCCCTCCAGCGGGATGGCCAGCTCCACCTCGCCGAGCATGGCGGTAGCCGCCAAGTCGGGGCGGTCGGTCATGGGCAACACCGTCGCATTCACCATGTGGGACCACGCATCGGCATGCTTCTGCAGCCGAGTGGCCAAGGCCGCGTCGTCGACGAGCACCGTCAGCGGCACCTTTCGCGCGATCTGCATCTCGCCACGGATCTTGCGCACCTCGATAATCGCGGCTTGAAGCTCCGCAAACTCCGCGATGGCGCCTTCGTCCACGTCATAGTCGGACTCTTTCGGGTAGGCGGCCGTCGTCACAAAGCCCTCGGTATTCGGAAGCTTGGACCAGATCTCTTCGGTCAGGAATGGCATCATCGGATGCACGAGGCGCACGATAGTGCCCATGGTCTGGAAGAGCGTGTGGCGCGTTCCGTTCTTCTGGGCGGCGGTGGCGTTGTCATCGTAGAGCGTGGTCTTGGCTAGCTCTAGGTACCAGTCGCAGTATTCGCCCCAGGTAAAGCTGTAAATTTCGTTGGCGGCCGCGTTGAAGTGGTAGCCCTCGAAGGCTGCGCGCACCCGGCCGACCGCGGCGCCGGTGCGGGCCTGCATCCACTTCTCGAAGGGTCCGAATTCCATGGGGGCTTCGGGATCGTAGGTAGCTCCACCATCATCGTCCGTCGCCGTCAGGAAGCAGAACCGCAAAGCCTGCCAGATCTTGTTGATGAACTTGCCATAGCCCTCGACGCGCTCGTCGTTCCACAGCACATCGCGACCTTGGGCGGCGAAGGCGAGCAGGGTGAAGCGGAAGGCGTCGGCGCCATAGGCATCGATGGTCGTCAATGGATTGACCACATTCCCCTTGGTCTTCGACATCTTGTCGCCCTTGGAGTCGCGGACCAAGGCGTGGATGTACACATCTTTGAACGGCACCGTTCCGGTGAAGTGCGTGCCCGCAAACATCATGCGTGCGACCCAGAAGAAGATGATGTCGAAGCCCGTCACCAGCACGCTTGTGGGGTACCAGGTGTCCAAATCCTTGGTGCGCTCGGGCCAGCCCATCGTGGAAAACGGCCACAGCGCAGAGCTGAACCAGGTGTCGAGCACGTCATCGTCTTGGGTGAGCTGGTCGTGGCCGGCTTTCTCGCATGCCTCTTCGAAGGTCCGAGCGACGAAGGCCTTGCCATCCTTGTCGTACCAAGCGGGGATCCGGTGACCCCACCACAGCTGACGGCTGATGCACCAGTCGCGAATATCGCGCAGCCAGGCGTAGTAGGTGTTCTCCCACGTCTTGGGCACAAACTGGGTCTGTCCCAGCTCTACCGCCGACAATGCGGGACCCGCCAGAGGCTTCATTTTCACGAACCACTGAGTGGACAGCATGGGCTCGACGATGGCGTGGCTGCGCTGGCTCTTGGGCAGCGTCATCACATTGGGCACGCTGCCCCGTCCACGACCCGCGTCATCCAAGGCCTTCTTAACCGCATCCCGAGCTTCGAATCGGTCGATCCCCGAGAAGGGACCCGCGTTGTCGTGCAGGCTGCCGTACAGGTCGAAGATGTTGTTCATGGGCGTGGTGTTGGGGTTGCCCGCGCCGAAGTCCGTGAAGACGTGGGTGG
>JBGCER010000252.1:0-4653 GCA_045106515.1 Myxococcota bacterium | reverse complement strand
CACGCGCGCTCCTTATCAGCCGGAATCTGGCCGGCGGTAAATCTTGGAGTGAGGGGGTACGGACTCAATAAGCCACACATTGCCGCCGACCACAGAGCCCTGCCCGACGATGGTCTCTCCGCCCAGAATGGTGGCGCCAGCGTACACCGTCACCCCGTCTTCCAGGGTGGGGTGCCGCTTGGCTGGCCGTACATCGGGGCTCCCGGGTCCCCTCGGAATGGACAGGGCCCCAAGAGTGACGCCCTGGTACAGCTTGACGTCATTGCCAATCTGGGTGGTCTCGCCAATGACCACGCCCGTGCCGTGGTCGATGAAGAAGCGCTCGCCGATGGTCGCACCGGGGTGAATGTCGATCCCGGTTCGGGAGTGGGCGTGTTCCGCCAGGATCCGTGGAATCATGGGAACGCCCTGCTCATGGAGCAGGTGGGCCACTCGGTAGGTCATGGTGGCGAAGAGTCCCGGATAGCTGAAGATCACTTCTTCAATGCTGCGCGCAGCAGGATCGCCGTGCAAGGCCGCGACCGCGTCCCCGCTCAACGCGAGCCTCAAGGCTGGCAACCGCTGAAAGAGGTCCAGCACAACCTCTTCAGCCCACCCGGAAGGCCGCCGCGCCTTCGGCTCCTTGCTACGCTCCATATAGGACACCGCCCGACTGATCTGCAGCACGAAACCGTCATAGGCGGGCAAGAGGTGTTCGGTCAGGCGCAGGCGAATATTGCTCGGCTGCAGCGGATCCGTGCTGTAGAAGCCCAGCAGTAGACAATGCTGTAGGCGCCAATAGGCATCCACAACAGCCCGGCGGTTAGGCAGGGCACAACTCTCTAAGTTGTTGATCGGATCTGGGGAGTCGTAGCTCGCGACCAAGTCGTCGAGCACGGTCTCTAGCTCCGGGTAGCGATGAGGTCGGTGCGGCATGCGCGGGTCTCATAGGGTGGCGTGGCAAGGGCCCTAGCGGTGTGGTGCCCGCTAGCCCACACCGACGGGTGCGGCTCACTGGCCCCCGCTACTCCTACACACGATCCGCCACAAAGCCCATCCACGCCTCATACCAAGCGACGATGTTCCGCGGCTTCAGAATCCAATGGTTCTCGTCGGGAAACACCACCAGTTCGCTGACGATGTGCCTCGCTTGTAGCGCTTCGAACAGGGCCATCCCCTCGCCGATCGGCACGCGGTAGTCCTTGTCGCCGTGCAGGATCAGCGTGGGTGTGGTCCAGCCATCGACGTGGGCCCGCGGGCTATACCGATCCATCTCGTCTGCGTCTTTCCAAGGATCGAAGCCAAACATCCACGCCCAGTAGGGCGGGTAGTCGGTGACGCCGTGGAAGTTGCGAAAGTCGAACAGGGCCGCGTGGGTGACCAGCGCTGCAAACTGGTCCGTCTGGGTGCCTAGCCAGTTGGTCATGTAGCCTCCAAACGAGCCTCCCATGGCCACAACCCGCTGTGGGTTCACGTCGTCCCGCTCGGCCACATCGGCGGCGACCGCCAATACATCTGCCGCGCAGCCCGCCCCCCAAACATTGCCCCAGATCCCCTGAACGAACGGCTGCCCAAATCCGGTTGAGCCTCTTGGGTTGGGCAATACCACCACGTAGCCGGCTGCTGCAGCCACCGCGGCGCTCCACCGCCAATGCCAGGTGTGACCCCAGTGACTGATCGGACCGCCATGGATCCACAGCAACGTGATCCCATTGCCAGATCCCCGCGGACGAACCACACGATACTGCACTTGGGTCCCATCCGGTGAGCGGCAGGTTCGGTCTTCGACCTCCAAGTGCTCGGCCAGATCCACATCGAGTGGATCCGGGCTAGCCAGTGGCCGATGATCGCCCGTGTGCAAGGAGAGGAGCCGGGGCGCAGGCGGATGCAGCAGGTCGCTGTGGATGACGACGAGGACGCCATCCCCCTCGGCCACCGACACCACGGTGCCCTCGTCGACCAAGACCGACCTCGCCCCGGTACCCACGTCAACCGCAAAGAGGGGGTCGTGGGCACGAACGGCGGCTGTCACCCACAAACTACCGCCGTCGGCGGACCAATCCGCCAGGTTTGGGTGCACGTCCCAGTCCCCAGCGAGGGCCTTGGGCTCTCCGCCCACCCGGGGGATGAGCACCAGCTCCGCGTCCCAGGCCTGTCCTTGCACCCATCGTGTTCGAACCGCAGCCACGGTGGAGCCGTCGGGGCTCAATCGGGCGCTCGACAGGTCGAAGTCGGGTCCCACGCCCAGTTCCGTTCGGTGCCCCGTGCCTAGGTCCACCACCACGAGCGAGGTCGCCCACAGTCGCTGCACGCCCTCCCCGCGGACGCTGTACACCACCGCCCGACCATCGGCGCTGAGGTGCCAATCAAACTCCGGGTGGGCATCGATTCGGTCAGGAGTCAGCTCCACCCGGCCCTCAGCCGTCAGAGCGACCAATCGCTGGGTCTTTTCGCCGACCCACTGATCCCAATAGCGAACCGGAATCGACGTATAGCGAAGGATCGATGGCCCTTTTTTGAGGTCATCATCCACTTCGAGCTGCCGCTGCGCGTCGACCCCTGGCCACACCGGCACGGCGATGACGCCCACGTCCGCCGTTCGCGCCCACTGAACCTTGGCCACCCCCAGAGGTTCGTGGGTCAGACGCTCCAGCCGCCCATCGTCGTGGCACGCCCACACCTGGGTCTTGGCCGCGTCGTCTGGGGTGTCTTCTGCAGAGTGGGCCTCGTCCGTCCGGTTCGACAGAAAGGTGAGCACCCCATCATGACGAAACGCGGGCGCTCGATCATCAAAGGCGCCGGGCAACAAAAGCGAGGCGGTAGACCCATCCATGGGGATCTCCCACAACGAACTCACATAGGCCGCCCCATCTCCGTCGATGGCCTGAACACACGCCACAGCCCTGCGGCCATCCGGTGTCACAGCCACCGCCGTGACGCGACCGAGCGAGACCAGAGACTCCACGTCAAATATGGCTTGCACACACCCTCCCACGCGAGAGCGCAGGTTACCAGGCGTCGGGCAGCGCCAGAAGGCGAATGCGCTCTTCTCCGCTCGCACCCATCAAGAGCACGGACCGATCCTGGCCATCGACCCGTCCGCGCGTGATGCCCAATGCACTTCCAAGTCCGCCCATTTCCTGGGTTCCGCTGACGCGGAGCCAGATCGTGCCGTCGGCTCCCGCCGGCGAGGACGCGGTCCCTCGAAGCACCACGACAGAGCCAGCCCCTCCGGACGCCCCCGCCACAATCTCTGGCGCGCCGTCGTCCGTCAGGTCGCCGATGACGATCGATGAGATCCGTCCCAAGCCGTCAAAGCGCCACCACGCGTCGTCGATGGCCTGGTCGCCTACGATCGGACCTCGGTAGGCCACGAGCCCATCGTCGGTGCCCAATACCCAGTCCTGGTTTCCATCCCCGTCGATGTCGGCGACGGCGATGGCCTGCCCCACCGCCCCCCCGACGCCGAGGTTCCCAACAAAAGAGAACTCGCCTTGATCCTGGACGTACACCGACACCGGCGTAGCGCTCGACGAGGCGACCACCGCGACGACGGCGTCCTCATCGCTGCCTCCAGCGGCCACGCCATCCGCACCCTTGTCCAGCCGCGACGCGACCACCGAGGTGTTGGAGGCCGTGGAGAGGACGAGCTCCTTGTTGCTGCCGCCGCGCTCCCCCACACTGACGATGGCAGCGCCGTCCTCGCTCAGTAGCGAAGCCACCCCGTAGCCAAACCCCCTGCTGGTGATCGTTGGCGACTCGATGACCGAGCTGCGGATGTCAGCGCGGTCCTCTAGATCGAAGCGCTGTACAGATTCTTCATCGGGAAGGGCCACAGCGACCGAGTCTTGGAGCAATGACAGCTCCGGTCGGATGGCGCCTCGATCGAGCAGCTCGATCAGCGTGGCATCGGCACGCCGCGTCCCATCGATCAGCTGCTGAGGGGCATAGTAGTGCAGCGCGCCTACACCCGATTCCACCACATGCTCGGTCGAAGCCACAAAACGTTCGCCAACGCCAGGTCCCGAAAGCGCCACCTCCAGCACGTCTGCGGACAGCGAACAGGGTCGCGGCGCATCGCTGCAGTCCTTGTCCGGCCCAAAGCCAGGGCACTCTTCAGGAGCGCCCGGATACACCGAAGCATCGGCGTCATCGCAGTCATCGGCCGTCTGCGCATAGCCATCGAGATCGCACCGAATCACAGGCGCGGATGCAATGCCAAAGCCATCCCCATCGGCGTCGACGAATACAGACCATCCATCATTGTCGGGATCGTCTTCGTTGACCGCCCCATCGCAGTCGT
This sequence comes from Myxococcota bacterium, assembly GCA_045106515.1. GTDB lineage: Bacteria > Myxococcota_A > UBA796 > UBA796 > REDI01. The sequence continues at coordinate 371 of JBGCER010000252.1, read as the reverse complement.
CGTCGTAGGCGGTAGAACACAGCTCCGAGGCGCCAGGGTTGACCCCAGGATCCGAGTCATCGCAGTCATCTCCCCCGCGGGCCCGGTCTAGGTAGCCATCTCCGTCCCCATCGAGCAACGCCAGACGACGCTGATGATCTGCCTCACTAACCCAGGTACAACCCTGGATGCCTAGTAGCAGAATGCAGATGCCCCTCATGGGGCGCACCGCAAGAAGGAAGACCGACACGTTAGCGTGATGTCGCGGCCGGGGGTGAGCACCACTTGCCCAGCGCCGGTGACGTCGTCTTGGGGCTGCCAGCGGACTCGCACTTGATAGGTGCCGGCTGGGATCCTGCCTGGATTCACCCGCTCACCGGCTCCGGGAAGCA
>JBGCER010000251.1:0-8510 GCA_045106515.1 Myxococcota bacterium | reverse complement strand
GGGTTCGACCTGGTCGGACGCGTGGACCACCGGCCCCTGGTGGAAGACAGCGAGTGCTTGTACCAACGGTGGTACTCCTGGGAGTCGGAGTCGTGCGGCCGGGACTACTGGTACGCCCGGGTGCGCCGCAGCATCTACATCGAAGACAACCTGTTCACCCTGTCCGACTACGGCGTTCGGGTGACGGACCTCAACGATCCCACCACGGAGCACGCTCGGGTGCTGTTCTACCCAGAGATCCGTTAGAAGCCACCTCCTCACCGATAGCGCCCCCGCATCTCCATCGGTATGGGCGCCGTCTTGCAGCCTGTCGTTTTCGGACGGCAGGCTGTCTTCCGCTATCCTCCCCCCCTGTGGAGGCCTGATGCCGGCGGTGAGTGACCTCGATCTCGATCCCCTCGTGCTCGTGCCCGAAGTGCACGAGCCCTTGCAGTGGCCCCGACACGTCCCGGCACGAGCGGCCGAACGCCTAGATTATCTTCGTGAGACCTACCCCTATCGAGGGTTTACGCGACGCCCTCAAGAAGAAGCCGCCCTGCGCCTGTGGCTTCAGGGAGCGCCGGTCGATGGCGTGGCCAAGAGCGGCGATAGCTCGGTGGATGGCTCGGCATTTCAGCGATGGGCCCAGGGGGCGGGAGACTTGCTGCCCGGCGGCGCGGCCCTCGTGGCGGGACTTCGCGGCGTCGGCAAGACCACCCTCGTCCGCAAGGCCTTGTACGACGTGTCTGTTGCAGCCCGGCACGGACTGAGGCTCGGCCCGTGGGAGTCGTTGCCGGAGGCGCTCTCCACCCTCAAGCGACGGACGGACGGCACCTTGCTGGCCGGCCCCTCCATGCCTCGGCTCTACGTGCCGGTTCAGCTCGATGTGGCGACGGCGATTTCCCCAGAAGCCATGCTTCGACGCCTTCTTCGGAGGACGTATCTGGCTCTCGCGGCCCACCAAGTGGGGGATCTGGATCCGCACCTGATGCGGCGGGCGCGCACGGCGTGGGTGCGGTCTCTGGGTCAGGTGAAAGAGTCCCTATCTACGACGCTATCCGAGCAGGTTGGCCTCTCTACAGACCTGCTGACCAAGCTTGAGGTGACGGCGTCCCAAGAGCTGGAGTTTGCCCGTTCCTTGGAGGTGGTGGCCCAACAGCTCACCGTCGAAGACGCAGAAGACGAGCTGGTCGACATGGGTCGAGCGCTGAGCCAGGGTCCGTCGGGCGAGCGAGGCTCCGCGGCGCGGGGCACCTGGTCCGCCCTCATCGAGGGCGCGCGCGCCTTTGTCTCGTCGATTCAGCGGGCCTCCGGAGGCTCGGGCGGCGTGCAGGTCATCGTCACAGTCTTGGTCGACGAGCTCGACAAGTTGCCCCGAAAAGGACCTCGGGAGGCATCGGACTTGGACACGGCGCAAGATGTGCTCATGCGCCTAAAAACCGTGCTCACCGCCGAGGGTCTGCTGGCGGTGGCGGTGGCTGGCCACGAGACGGAGTGGCGATGGAACCAAGAGAGATTCCAGCTAGATGCCAACCTTCGAAGCCTGTTTTCTCGTCATGTCTATGTTCCGGCTTTGGGGCGAGAAGACGTGGCCACCTTCATCAAGCGCCACCGGCCCAAGATGTGGAATGGGCTTACGGCCGAAGCTAAGAAAGGCATGGTGGACGCCGCCTGCTTTGAGTCCCGTGGCCGGTACAAGGACTTGCTGCGTTGGTCCGGTCGCCTGCGCGTTGTGGAGGGCGGACTCGCCAAGCGCCTGGGTGATGCCCTGGGATCGTGGGGGAGCTCCAGTGCGGCAGCTGGACGCCGCCTCCTGCAGCAAGCGGCCTCTGGCGCGGTTCAGTTTGCGATCGAGGATGTGGAGACCGAGGTCTTGGCTCTGACCGCGAGGTTGGGCTCGGACGCGGCGGAGCTCGAAGATGCTCATGCCCGGCTGGCGGAGCTTCGTCAGACGCCTGGCGGCCTATTGCAGGTCCGAGACCTTCTGAGTGCGTCTTTCTCACAGTGCGAGTCGCTCGAGGAGATCGCCGTCACGCTCGCCGCTCTGTCTCGGGGTTCGGTGACCATGGCCTTTGCCCTCGACCTGGCGCGAGGCGTGGTGCTCGCCCAGCTCGAACTGGCGTTGACCCACGCTGGCGGACTGGAGGCGGATGAGGCGATGCAGCTGCAATCCGAGCTGTACCAGGAGGCCGGCCGCCTGGTGCCGCAAGTGGCCGTTCAGCCCGCTCTGTCCAGGGTGTCTGCCCTGGTCGAGCAGGTGGTACGAGAAGATCTGCTGGCTGAGTTGATGGGCGAATCCTCGCCCTAGCCCCCGGTCCTGGATACGATCCCCTTGTCGAGGCTCCGATGTCACACAGTCCACAGCGCAAACGGCTCGTTCAGCTGTCCCACCTTCGCAAGAAGGAGGCCCGTCTCATGATTGGGCGCTGGCTTTCAGGTCCGGTGGCCGATCACCTGTTCTGGGCGTCGGATCACTTGCCGGTTGAGCTGTTCTGGGAAAAAGAAGGCCCCGAAGAAACCGAGTTTTACGTTGACCAAGACGGGTACTTCGAAGGTAAGATCCGTCTGTTCCGTGGCTCGAACAAGAAGGGCGAATTGGTGTGGTCCGGCCCTCGGTTCCAGCTGATCGACGCCATTAATGCCCAGGTGGAGCTGCTGCGTCCTCCACCGTCTCGCAAGAAGCAGCTCGCCAAGCGTGTGCGTGAGCTGCAGTCCAAGACCCAAGCGGCGTTGGCGGACCTTCGCCACCCGTGGGACCCTTCGCCGCACAAGGCGGGGCAGACGCTTGAATCCATCGTTGCAGAGCTCGATGCCGTCGCGTCCGAGCTCGACAAGTCCGACACCAGCACCTGAGGCCTGGGCCGGACGGGCCCGACCTATTTGCCGGACAGGTCCTGGAGCTCTTCATAGCCGGGAAGACCGCTTAGGTCTGGAATAATCACGATCTGAATGCGGCGATTCATGGCCTTGCCCTCGGTCGTACGATTCGGGGCGACCGGGTCGTGCTCGGAGTAGCTGGAGGCGCTGATCCGGCCCGGCGGCATGCCGACGTCCAGCATCTCTTTGACCACGGTGACGGCTCGGGCCGACGCGAGCTCCCAGTTGGACGGGTAGCGCTCGGTGGAGATCGGCACATTGTCGGTGTGTCCTTCCACCTGGAAGCGGCGGTCGGGAATCGACTTCAGCACGTCGGCGACTTCGCGAATGGCCTGGCGTCCATCGGTGGACAGGCTGGCGCTGCCGCTGCCGAAGAGCACATCGGTGGCGAGCTGCACGACCATGCGCCCATCGATGATCTTGACCTGTAGCTTGCCCGCGTTGATGAGGTCTTTGAACCGGTCGACGAGGTCTTGGAATGCAGCCACGCGTTTGTCGGCTTCAACCTTTCGTTTGGCTAGCTCGTCTAGGGCCGCCGTCATCTCGGAGATGCTGTTCTTGAGCTGCGCACGGGTCTTGAGCAGCTCGGCCTTTTCGGACCGCTCCGAGTTGAGCTGGGACTCGACCTCGGCGAGCTTACGCTGCAGGTCTGTGAGGCCCTGCTGCTTGGCGGTCAGCTCTTGCGTCATGCGCGAACGGTCTGAATTGGCGGTATCAAGCTCGCCTTGCAGGGCCTCTCGCGCGCTCGCAGCTGCGGCCAGATCGGTCTTGGCCTGGGTGAGAGCGGCCTCGGTGGCGGTGTACTTGCGTTTGGACACGCAGGCGTTCGTAGCCAGCACGCCAGCGAGCAAAACCAGTGAAATGCGCATTGATCTCCTCCTGAGCCGGTCGCACCCTATCCGAAAGGGGTGGGGCTGACCGCTCTGGCGTAGACAGCACTGAAGGAGAGGTGACAGAGCGCGTCAGCACGGCGACTAAGTCGATCGGCTCGACGTGCGATAAGCTGGGTATTGGAGGCGTCTTCATGGTTCGATGGATCGTATGTGTGCTGCCGATGCTCGGGTGCGATGGTCTGCTGACGGGCACCGATGATGTGGATCTGCCTCCGCCGCCCATCACCGCGCGGTTCTCGGCCGATGCGATCTTGCAAGACTGCTATTGGGGCGGCGAGAGCTGGCTGGGGGTCGAGTCTCTTCGTTTGACGCTCGAACATCGCCTTGAAGGCGCTGTTTCACGCGACGTGCCCGCTCCAGGCACTTGTACATCCGACGTGGAGCTGTACGCTGAACAGGCCTTGGACGGTGGCGATCCGGTGCCGGGCTTGAGTGAGCGACCGGGATGGACGGGGCCAGAGGGCAGCGGAAGGCTACCTGTCGTGGTGCCCGGTCTGTGGCACGGCGACGCCTTCGCCATGGCGGAGCGGTGCGGGATCTTGGAAGACACGGTCGGCGACGGAGTCGAGCTCACCGACGCGGGCAGCTTGTCGGGCTTCGTGACGCCCGCTGTGCAGTCGATCGAGAACTCTCTCGCCGACGGCGTGCTCTTCGAGGATCACGCGCCCGTATTGGATGGCGACACCGTGGCGCTGACGTGGGATGCCGAAGGGTGGGATCGCGCCTTTGTTCAGGTCTGGCGCGAGTACAACGGCGAAGTCCGGGAGATCATCACCTGCGGTGTGCAGGGCGATGCGTTCACCATCGACGACGCGGTGTGGTCCGTCACCAATGACAACCTCATCACCACCGACAATCGCCTTGTGGTGGGGGTGGTTCGCGACGAGGTCGTGGAGCTGCCGGACGGCTCCGCCCGTGTACAGCTCAGCACCCGTGCGCTACATGTGATGGAACCACGCTGATCTTTGGGAGTGCTGGTGCGTTCAATCCCCCTGTTGTTGCTCATTGTGCTGACCGGCTGTCCGGAACCCGATGATACCGACCGGCGCCCCCTGGATATGGACCGTGATGGCGTGTTCGACGATGTCGACTGCGACGACACCAACGCCGAGGTCTACCCCGGCGCCGATGAGATCTGCGATGAACTCGACAATGACTGCGATGGGGACATCGACGAGGGCGCGCCGGATAAAGTGACGTTCTACCTCGATGAAGACAAGGATGGATACGGAGGCCCCGACAGCGTTCGCATCGCGTGCTTCGCGCCGGAGGGCTACACCGCCCAAGGGGGAGACTGTGCGGACGCCGACCCCGATGTGCACCCCGGCGTCGACGAGATCTGCGACCGCGTAGACAACAATTGCGACGATGAGATCGACAACGATCCCGTAGACGGCGATCTCTTCTACCCGGACGTGGACAGAGACCGCTTTGGCGGCGACGCCGAAGCCATCCGCGCATGCTCGCCCATCTCTGGGTACCTGGTCACCGGCGGTGATTGCGATGACCTCAACCCGAACATCAACCCGATGGGCACCGAGGTCTGTGATCAGTTCGGCCGCGACGAGGACTGCGACGGGCTGGTTGATGACGCAGATGATTCGCTAGAAGGGGGATTGTCGTGGTTCCCGGACGCCGATGGCGACACCTATGGAGACCGGGATGACGTGGTGTTGGCCTGCGCAAACCCAGGCGGGCGAACCCGCGAGGGCGGGGATTGCCGCGATGACCTGCCCGCGGTGAACCCGGACGCCGCCGAGATTTGCGACAATGGCGTGGATGACAACTGTGATGACCATGCCGCAGAGTGCGGTTTAGTCGGTGCCTATTTTGGGGCGCTCGCGGACGCTGAGTGGTACGGCCGACAAGGCGGAGAGGCCTTTGGCTCCACAGTTGTGGGCCTGCCCGACGTCACGGGAGATGGGCGCGGTGAGGTGGCTGCAGCGGCCACGCGCTGGACCTCTGGCAGCTCGGGTAGCGCCGGTCGCGTCGCGCTGCTGTCCGGTCCCGCCTCCCCAGGTGGAGCCCTAATTATCGCGGATGTACTCTGGGAGAACACAGGACAGAACGCCTTGATGGGCGCGTCCATCGCGTATGGCTCAGACATCAATGGTGATGGTGTCGATGAGCTCTGGCTCGGCATGCCGGGTGCGGTCACCACACAAGTTATGGCGGTGGATACGTCGGATGTGAGCGTCGATGCCCCAGGCTTCATCATGTCGACTCAGAAGACCCTGGACTCGTTCGGGCAGTCCATGGTGAGCTTTCCAGATGTGACCTCGGACGGCGTTTATGACCTGTTGGTTGGGGCGCCTCGGTGGACTGACGGCGGCCAGGTTGGGGCTGCGTTCTTGTTGGCTGGAACCTCCGCGGATGGCGTGGACACCGATGATCGCATCGCTGAAATTATTGGAGAGAACGCCGGTGCGCGCTGTGGCGAGGCGGTCGCGGCTCCGGACTTTGATGGCGACGGCGAGCCGTCTGCGGTGGTCGGCTGCCCGCTCGATGACGGCAGCCGCGGAGAGGTGGCGATCTTCGATGCGCTGCCGTCGGGTGGAGTGACGCCGTCGGACGCGGACCAGCGCGAGGTCGGCTTGGCGACGGATGATGCGCTGGGCGACGCCTTTGCCTGGGGAGACATGAACGGCGACGGATACGATGACCTGGCGATCGCCGCTTCGGGCCGTGGCACGGCGAGCCGGGCGGGCACCGTGTACGTCCTCGCTGGGTCGCGCTCCGGCACCACGGCGCTGTCTGCGGCGGCGCGAACCTACACCGGCATTGGCGGTGGCGATGGTTTTGGCGAGGCCCTGGCTGTTGGCGACATCGACGATGATGGCAAGGCCGAGGTTTTCGTCGGTGCCCCCCGCCATGACCGGCAGCGCGGCGCCCTGTACATCTTCGCCTGGGACGACGGCTCTAGTGCCGCCACGGCCGCGTATGGAACGGTGCTTGGCGACGACGAACGCGATGGCTTTGCCACCTCGGTCGCGGTGGCGCCCGACCTGGATCGAGACGGCTTCAATGATGTGGCGGTCGGCGCTCCTAACCGCGCCCTGTCCACATCAGGACAGGGGCAGGTCTACATCTTCAAGGGCGGCCCCGGCTACTGATCGAGGCCCTACTCGGGTGCTGCTTCGTCGGCTTTTACCTGGGGTACGGGCTCGACCGCCTCACCGCTCAGCACCTTCCACAAGAAGGTGTAGGACAGGGCGTCCATAAAGGCGCGCTGGCCATTGTCGGCTGCGCCGCCGTGTCCGCCCTCGATGTTTTCGTAGTAAAGAACGCCGTTTTCGTCGCCGGCGCGCATCTTCGCCGCCATCTTGCGGGCGTGGCCAGGGTGCACGCGGTCGTCACGGGTAGACGTGGTGAACAGGATGGGCGGGTAGTCCACTTTGGCCACGTCGACGGTGTGGTAGGGGGAAAACGTCTTGATGTAGCTCCACTCTTCGGGCACGTCGGGGTCGCCGTACTCGCCCATCCACGACGCACCCGCCAGGAGCTTGTGGTAGCGCTGCATGTCTAGCAGCGGCACTTTGCACACGATGGCTCCCCAGTGGTCTGGGTAGAGGGTGAGCATATTGCCCATGAGCAAGCCCCCATTGCTGCCGCCAAGGATCCCGAGCTTGGGCACCGACGTCACCTTGCGGCTCACAAGGTCCTCGCCCACCGCGGCAAAGTCTTCGTAGGCGCGGTGGCGCTTTTCTTTGAGGGCCGCTTGGTGCCAGGTCGGCCCGAACTCACCGCCTCCGCGAATGTTGGCCACCACGTAGACGCCGCCCTTCTCTAGCCACGAGCTGCCGACGCCGGCCGAGTACCCGGGGCGAAGACTGACTTCAAAGCCGCCATAGCCGTAGAGCAGCGTGGGGTTGGACCCATCGAGGGCCATACCCTCTTGGGAGACCTGGAAGTAGGGGATCTTCGTCCCATCTTTGGACGTGGCCATGTGCTGGCTGACCTGAAGTCCCTCGGCGTTGTACAGGGCGGGGAGCTTCGCCAGTTCTGTGGGGGCTGCTTCGTCTGCACTCAGATCGGAAATGATCAATGTTGAAGGCGTAGTATAGCCCGAAACGTTCATGAAGATGCGGTTGCTATTCTTGGCATCTACGGCCCAGGCCGACTGACGCATCATGGCGCCTTCGGTCAGCTTGAGGTCCTCGCGGGTCCACGCCTTCTTCCCGGGGGTGAGGACCTCGATCCGGTCCTGCACATTGTCGAGAGTCGACAGGAGCAGGTGGTCTTGGGTGTTGCTGTACCCGGACAAGCTCGTGCGTTCGGTCGGCTCAAAAAGAACCTGTACCTTGCGTTTTCCCTTGCGCCACTTCTTGAAGTTTGCGGCTAGAAGCGATCCGGCCTTGTAGGTATTGCCCCCGACGTCCCAATCGTCGCGCAGCTCGATGAGTAGCCACTCCTTCCACAGGTCGGCCTTGGCGCTGTCGGGCTTGTCGATCTTCTCCAAGCCGTCGTCGGTCACCAAATACAGCTCATTGCTGTAGAACGTCAGGCCTCGGTAGACCAAATCACGCTCCCAACCAGGGGTATTGTCGTGATAGGCGCCGACGGAAATGTCGGTGGACTCCCCCTCGAACACGATCTCGGCTTCTTCGAGCTTGGTGCCACGGGTCCACCGCTTGGTCACCCGAGGGTAGCCGGACTCGGTGAGCGTGCCTTCGCCAAAGTCCGTCATGACGTAGATGTGGTCTTGGTCGATCCACGAGGTATTTCCCTTGGCTTCGGGCAGGTAGAAGCCGCCCTCCACGA
>JBGCER010000250.1:0-3755 GCA_045106515.1 Myxococcota bacterium | reverse complement strand
GCGTCGAAGTTCAGGGTCGGTGTGTCGTCCTGTTCATCAGTGAAGACCTGGGCGAGTACCTTGAGATTGCCCGCCCCATTCTCGGTGAGCTTGAGTCGGTCGAGGACCATGCCATCGCGCTGTTCGCCGAGAGGAGCGAGGGTGCCGCCCTCACGGTCGAGCAGGGTTCCATCTTCGTCTCGGCTGCTGTACTCAACGAATACTACCTGGTCGTCGAGCACGCTCGACGCCATATCGAGGTCGGACTGCCAGACTTCGCGGGTGAACTGGTAGTCGGTGGTGTCGCCATCCACGGTGAAGGACGCTGCGGGTGTGTTGCCATCGGCGTCGAAGTTCAGGGAGGCCACGTCGACGGGCTTCCCCTTGAGCCGGAAGCGGTAATCGCCGTTACCACGCTTCCAGGCCCGTGCGGTGAGGGTGCCGTCTTCGATGTCTTCGTTGTCTCCGTCCCAGTCTTCTTCTGTGCCGAGCTCAATGGCGACATCGGAGAAGCCGTCGTCGCCACAGTCTGTGCAGCCCAAAGACACGGTTCCACCTTCGAAATCGACTGGAGGGGTCCAGTCAAAGTACACCTTCTCGACCTTTGGCGTGGAAGCGGTCTCGGAGGTGGTCACGGTGTCGCCAGACTCGTCGGTGTAGGTCACGTCGAAGTCGACGGAAGAGGCGCTCTCTCCCTCTCCATCGTCTTGGGTGATGGCGCGGCTGTACGGAGGCCTGTAGGTTTTGATTCTCTGCTTGACCATCTTTCGCTTGATATTCGGGCAGGATGCCATCAGGAAAGCGGGAAGCTCGGCCGCGGCGTCGTTGCCCAGCTCGACCTCGGCAGCTTGGGCGGATTGGGTGAAGAACGCGGTGGGAAGAACTAGAGCAAGGACGATGCTTGCGTATCGCATGATGAACTCCGTTGGTTACGCTCCGGGAGTACGTTGGCGCTTTGGCGCGCGAATCTCTCCAAGATCTTATGCGCGCCGCTAAGCGCTACTTGTACCAGATCTTGTGGGGAGTGCTCGGCCTCAACGGGTCGCAGGAGCGTTACCGGGGCTAGGGCAGTGAGAGCGACGCTTGCGGTTAGACGACGCCACCGCCCTCCGGCTTCTTGAATGTGGCACTCAACATTGCCTCTGCGATGCAGTCTGAGAGTGTGTGATCCGGGCCCACACGGCTCTTGACCTGGCTCGATGACACGTTGCCGTTGTTCGCGATGACGAACTTGATGACCGTCTTGACCCTGCCCCTTGGGCACGGACCACGTGGTAGCGCTGTGTGCTCTTGTTGGCCGATCGCCACCTGGCGATCAGGCTGGCTGGAGCGAGGCGAGCCTCCTTTGCCGCGCGGCGCCCGCAATCGAGCCGGCATGTCTTTGCGGGTCGCACGATTCCGATCCCCCCAAGCTCACGGCGCGCCAAAGCGAAACCCGGTCAAGGCGGACCGCGCGCCAAGGTCCGCTTAGGAGCGACGATCACCACCCCTCACATCCGCCGGGCTCCGCCAGCGCGGATTCAACTGAGCGGGTCCGGATTTCGTGGGGCATGCCGGCGAAGTCCAGCACCGATTCCTCTCCGGCGGCGGGCCAAAGTCAGTAGCAGCAGCATACCGAAGGGGGTGACGGAGGCTGGCGAACCCGCGGCTTGGCAGCCGCAGCCGGTCTCGCATTCTTCGGGGTCGGCGAAGTCGGGGCAGACGTCGCACGCGTCGCCGACGCCGTCGCCGTCGCCGTCTCGCTGGTCGGCGTCAGAGACCGTCAGGCAGACGTCGCAGGCGTCGCCGACGCCGTCGCCGTCGCCGTCTTCTTGCGTCGGATCAGAGACAGCGGGGCACAGGTCGCAGGCGTCGCCGAAGCCGTCACCATCGCCATCTTCTTGCGTCGGATCAGAGTCAGCGGGGCACAGGTCGCAGGCGTCGCCAATACCGTCGTCGTCGCTGTCAAGTTGGGTGGGGTCAGAGACAGCGGGGCACAGGTCGCAGGCGTCTCCAATGCCGTCCTCGTCGTTGTCGGCCTGATCGGCATCCATCCGATCGGGACAGACGTCGCACGCATCGCCCGCGCCGTCGCCGTCCGTATCTCGTTGGTCTGGGTCAGCGATGTCGGGGCACATATCACAGGCGTCTCCAATGCCGTCGCTGTCCCCATCTTCTTGCCGGGGGTCGTCGAGGTACGGACAGACGTCGCACGCGTCGCCATACCAGTCCCCATCCGAATTGGACTGGTCGGGGTTCGGGTCGAAGATGCAGTTGTCCGTGGCGTCCGCGATCCCGTCGCCGTCAGTGTCGGGGCAAGTGCCGCGCAACACAACCAAGCCGGAGTTGGGCTCGCCGATGACGATGTCGGTGCATCCATCCGACGAGATATCGCCGATAGAAAGGCTTTGGGGTGCGTAATGGCTGGAGTACGGGATGGGGTACAGCACCTCCTCTCCCAGGGTGCCATCGGGCTGCTGAAAGTACAGTCCCAGCCGCACCCAGCCGCCGTGCAAGACGACGACGTCGTCCAGGCCGTCGCCGTTGACATCTGCGACCTCGGTGGTCTGGGGACTGTCGAACGAGTCGTAGGCCACAGCCGGCTGAAGCGCGCCGTCGGCTCCCTGGAGCGTCACCCAGATCGAGGTTGGCCGGTTGCTGGACTGGGACAACACCACGTCGGTCCAGCCGTCGGAGTCCAGATCACCGAGCCCCAGGCCATTCAGGTTCACTCGGTCGGCGATTGTGTAGGCGTCTGCGCGCTCGCCCACTCCTGTGCTGCCATTGTGGGGGTAGACCGTCAGGTGGTCCTCCCAGCCGTTGACAGAGGCGATCGACCAGTCTGGAAAGCCATCGGCGTCCAGGTCCCCCAGCTCCTGGTCCTTCTGTCCTGTGCTCGCGGCCACGGTTCGCGACTCGACATCGGCGAACCCGCCGACCCCGTCGCCGTAGGCGATCGACGCGGTTTGCCCCCAGTCGAGCCCGATGACATCGACGTGGCCGTCGAGATCCACATCCATCACCTCGAGCACCTCGCTGTGAATGGACTCCTCGACCGCTGCCGGGAGGAGCCCGCCCTCTCCATCGGCCAGGAGGACCGCCATTCCCCGTTTCAGACCGACGACCACGTCTAGGACGCCATCCTCGTCTAAGTCGGCCAGGGCGAGGCCGGTCCGGTAGTTGGAGTCGCCGTAGGGGGTGCCGAAGGGTTCGTCCAGCGTGCCGTCGGGGAGCTGGGCGTACACGAAGATGTGGTGGTCGGTCAGCTCGTCGGAGCCGTCGGTGGTGGCGACGACCACGTCCGGTCTGCCGTCGCCCGTGACGTCTCCGATGGCTGCGGCTTGGGCTCGTCCAACATAATCAGTGACGGCGGCGCTTAGGGTGAAGGTGTCTTCGGGGCCGAGGCGCGGCGACACGGTGAGTCCCGCCGGGTCGGGCCCCGTCGCTTGGGTGAGCCGGTCGCCCTCCTGCGCTTGCCAGCGGCCGTCACGCCAAAAGTAGTGAACCGGGCCGAGCTCGCCGTCGAGCGGTCGGCCGAAAGCGTCGACGGTCTTGTCAGCGGCGGCGGGCATCGCCGCCAGGGCAGCGAGCATTATCGTCATCTGTTTGTGCATGGTCCCCCCAACTCCAGGGGAATTCGATATCCCACTGGCCGCTGCGCCGTCGACGTGAGCACCGGGCGGTACAAGCGCTGGCGCTTCCCCCCAACGACCCCGCACGACTTCTCTTTGGAGCCAGAAGACGACCTGAGTCGCTGTCGGTCTTGGGGTCGTTCGAAGCCTACAAAATACAAGACC
>JBGCER010000249.1:0-31130 GCA_045106515.1 Myxococcota bacterium | reverse complement strand
CTCGTCTTCAGTGGGGTCGAGGACCAGTGCCCTCAGCCAGCTGATGGAGGTGCTCGTCAGCGGCACCGGCTCCGGTGTGCGCTGCATGGCCTGCCGCCGCGTGTCGCTTGCGTATCTCTTCTGCCGGACCGCGGCGCTGGGGTCGGCGCACGGAATGGCGGTGGGCACGTCTTCGGTGGTGGGCAAGACGTCGGGCAGTTCGAGCCAATGCACCGCCATGGTGTTGTCGAGGGACAACCACTCTGTGGGCGCCCGGCCTTGAAGAGCAGGGGCGGGGGGACCCGGCTCCCAGGCCTTGGCGGACTGGAGGAAATCCTGTGCTCCGACCAAGCTTGTGGCCGATCCGAACCCGGTTGTGGTGTCGATGATCGACACCACCTGGGCCCAAGATGCGGTCTCTGTCGGAAGCACGAGGGTGCAGCCAAGCCCGGCTTCACCGGTGGCTTTCGCCAGGAAACTCTCGCTCTGTGCCGTGGGCCCCGACAGGCGAAGCAGGCCGGTGCTGTCCATGACCTCAATGGTGTCGCCGTCCTGGCGAACGACCGCGAGAACGCCGGTATTTCCTTGTTTTTGAGCGGCGTTTTTGGGGTCTCGGTCCCCGACGCGGGCCGCCACGCGGGGGAACCGGGCCGCGGCCAGGGTGCCCAATGTGGCCACGAGGGTCTGCTGGGGCACGTCGGCGTCGGCGATGAGCACCGGTCGATCACGCCGGACCTCGCCGCAGGCGTCGTACCACGCGTCCAAGGTCCTTCGGGCCTCCAGGACCGCCTTGTACAGGGCAGGAATCACGGGACCATCCACCGCATCGGCGGGTAGACGGCCGGCGTCTAGAGCCACCACATCTTTTCCTGCGAAGCCCAGGTGGGTTCGGGTGATGTGGATTGCACCCCACTGGAGGCGGCCGTCATTGAGCCCCGCAACGGCCGTCTTTCGGGCACCCACGCGATCGCTCCACCACCCGCACTCGGCGGCCGTGGGCTCTCCGTCTGGGGCTTGGGTCGGCCACACGAAGATGTCTTGGTCCACCTGGAACGCGTGTCGCGCCTCGGCCAAGCGCACCGGGACTTGCACCGGCGGGGCCCGCGTGGGGCTGGGGGTGCAGCACGTGAGGGCGAGCAAGGCGATCAGCCGCATGGGGTCTCCCGAATCCATCGTCGTCAGCCTACCGGGTGTGGGACTCGGTTGTGCTATGCCCCCGCATGCCCGTCGCGCCTCCCGACTCCGAAGCTGTGCTGCTCGCCCGCGCAGATGCGCTCGCTGGACGCCCCGTGCGGTGGTTGGCCGAGCGGGAACAGGTTGCGGTGCCGCCGGATTTGAAGCGTCACAAAGGCTGGATCGGCAATCTACTGGAGCGGGCCTTGGGGGCGACGGCCGGATCGAAAGCGGAACCCGACTTCCCGCACCTGGCTGTCGAGATGAAGACCCTTCCGGTAGATATGACGGGAAAACCCAGGGAATCCACCTTCGTGTGCCATGCTCCCCTCGATGGCTCCATGGCGCGGGAGTGGGCGTCGAGCTGGGTGCGGCGCAAGCTGTCTCGGGTGCTGTGGGTGCCGATTGTGGGGGGGGGGCCGCCTGGCGACCGCGTCATTGGCGCTCCCATCCTGTGGAGTCCCTCCGCGGCGCAAGCGTCGACGCTCCAGGCCGACTGGGAGACCCTATGCGAGGCGATCAACCTGGGCGAAACCTGGCAGCTCGAAGCGCGTCGCGGTCGGGCCCTACAACTCCGGCCGAAGGCGGCGCGGGCGTCGGAGCTGACGTGGGTGCTCGATGATGAGGGGGACTGGGCGCAGGTCAACCCCCGAGGTTTCTACCTGAGAACCTCATTTACGGCCGAGATCGTGTCCAGTCACCTGGCGGTCAGAACTGAACGCTGATCCGCATCGATACGTCATCGCCGGTGGTGCGGGCGGGACGTAGTGCGCGTAAGTGACGGGCAACACAGCGTTTTTGGTCAACGGGCTGGTCGGATTGTACATCGACCGATCGCACACGGCCGCGAGCGGAGATCCGAACTTCGGCCATGAGGGGTGTGGTCAAGCCGCACGCGTCTCGCATTGGAATGGCGGCCTGGGTGAGCAGGTTCGTGAGCCGATCCCTCTCCTCGCGGTCGGCGTCGGTCTTGGGCGCGCTCAGGTCGCGGACCTTGGGGGCGGACGAAGGTACGGACACCACGACGGCGGGCATCACCTGGGCCGTGCTCGGGTCTTGGGGGCCGGAGAACCACCCCGTCGCCGCGGCCACAATCAGCAGTCCGATGGCCACGAGCGGCACTCCGATCAGCACGGCCAATACGGGACCTGCGACGCCCACGATGGCGCCGAGCCAGTCTCGCTTTTGGGCGGGCCGTGGGGCGTCGTTTGTGGCCGGTGGGGCGTCGCCTTGCCAGGTTCGCGGACCATCATCGGGGGTGGACGTCACCTCGATCGTGCGCAGCGTTTGTTTGGGCTTGCCCGCCTCCAACCCATCGAGCGCGACCAGGACCTGCTGCACGGTCCAGCGCCGGTCGGGGTGGGTCTGCATCATGCCTTCGAGGATCCGCTGGAGCAGGGCTCTCTCTGCGGCACTGCCGAACTCCTCCGGCACGATGGGTGGCGTCTGCGCCTCGAGCTCGTCCAGGCACTTCTCGATGTCCATTCGGTCCGTGAAGGCGACGGGGGCCTCGTTGGTGACCAAGGCATAGAGAAGGGCGCCCGCCGCGAATACGTCAGTCGCCGGCGATGGGCTGCGGCCCTCGAACTGCTCTGGCGCAGCGAACTCAGGCGTGCCGATAAAGCTGCCTTGGCGGGTGAGTCGGTCCCCCATGCTGTGGACTTTGGCGATGCCGAAGTCCGCGACCCGCACTTCGGGGATTTGCTCCCTGGGGACTCGTGCGCGAAGCAGCACATTCTCGGGTTTGAGGTCCCGGTGCACGATGGCGCGCTGGTGGGCGGTGTCGAGGGCCAGGAGGATCTGACGCATGATGCCGGCGGCGGCCTGTGGCGGCAGGGGCCCGTGTCGCTCTAGGTGTGCGCCGAGGCTGCCCCCATGCTCGAACAGCGTGACCAGATAGGGCGGATGGCCGGTCCGCTGCACGAAGCCGCGACATTCGACGATGTTGTCATGGGCCAGATCTTGGAGGATCTGCGCCTCATTGTTCAACCGGCGCAGGAAGCTGCCCTGGTCTCTTTGCTGATACAATACCTTAATCGCCAGCTTTGGGCCGTGAGGCTCTCCGTCGGCGTCCATCGCCTGGGCGAGGTAGGTCAGGCCGGCGCCACCGACTGCGAGCGCCTTGAGCACCTTGTAGTGCCGGTCGAGGGCGTCTCCGGGGTGCAGCAGCGTGCCCCAGCCGATTTTGGGCCGGGAGGCTCCGCAAGACAGGTTGCCGCAGGCGACGGGGTCGTCCACAAAGGAGCTGAGGCAACGAGGGCAGTAGTGAGTGTGGGCCATAGGGTCGTCAGGCTACCGCAGGACGCGTCCTGCTTGTTCAATGTACCGGTCGAGAGGCACCACGCAGTAGCCGCGGTCCCGAACGTCTCCGACCTTTAAGGCGAACAGTGTAGGGCCCTCTTCGCCGGTCTTGCGGTCGAGGGTGTGGCCGCAGCCGGCGGTCTTTCGGCCCTCGCCGCTGATTCGCGCCGGACAGGCCGGTAAGCCCGCCACGATCACGTCCTGCTCCACCGTGGCGATGGGCCGGCACAGCTGGTCGCGGTCCACCTCGTAGACGCGGACTTGCCACCGCCGTTTCGGGTCGGTTCCGCGGCGGCGCAGACCCAGTCGCTGTAGTGTTCGTCCGGTCCAAGGGGGGTCTTGGGCCGCCAACCACCCGGACAGCTCCACGGTGGGAACGACTTTGAGCCAGCCGCTGGGCCGTCGGGACCACGGCGCCACCCATGCGACCGCCATGGTGTCTGCGGGTTTGGGCAAGGCCTCCAAGTCCGCCGTCGAGCACGTCGGCGGCTCGGCGAAAGACAGGCTGGCCAGCAACCAGATCATGCGATTCCGCCCCGCCCAGCTCGCTCCTGGATGGCGTGTGCGAGATCTTGGTGCGCGGGGCAGCCCACGATCGACAAGTCTGGCGTCGGCGCGATGGGGTTGCTGAACCGCTGCCGCATGGCGGCGGTGCGTGTTGCGCTCGCGACGGCCAGGCGCTCGATCTCCAGGTCGTCTTGTTGCTGATTGACCATCTCTTCGAACAGACCCAGCTGCAACTCCGGCTTTTCGCAGGCGAGCATGAGATCCACGGTGGCCAAAAAGGTTCGTCGAACCTGCTCATGAAGCGGGTATCGGTCGGCGACCGCCTTCATCTCCAGGTCGTCTGTGAACAGCACGCCGTCGAAGCCGAGCTCGTCGCGCAGCACCTGTTGTTGGATGCGCGGGGTGAGCGTGGCGGGCCACTCGGCGTCCCAAGCGGGAAAGACCACGTGGGCGGTCATGATGGAGGCCACCTTCGCGGCGATGGCGTGCCGGAACGGGGGAAGTTCCGTGCGTCGCAGGGCGGCGAGGTCTCGGTCCACCACTGGAAGGTCGTGGTGGGAGTCCAGGTCTGTGTCGCCGTGGCCTGGGAAGTGCTTGGCGCAGGCCATGATGCCGGTGGCCTGCAAGGCGCGGGTGAACTCCGCGACATGCCGGCCCACCATCTCTGGATCTCGGCCAAAGCTCCGGTCTCCGATCACCGGGTTGTTCGGGTTGGAGTCCACGTCAGCGACGGGCGCATAGTCGAGGTTAAAGCCCATCGCGCGCAGCTCCAGACCCAAGGCCGTCGCCACTTGTGCCACCCACTCCGACGTGGCGCCGACCACTCTCATGGCGGGCCACACGGTGGCGGGGGCGCGCATGCGTTGAACGCGACCGCCCTCCTGATCGACCGAGAGCAACGGCGGCAGGTCGCCAGGGATAAGCTCCGCGAGCTGACGGTTGAGCGCCAGGACCTGTGCGGGCTCCACCACATTGCGTGCGAACAAAATGAAGCCCGCCGGCTGGATTTCGCGGACGAGCTCCTTGAGTTCAGGCTGAACGGTGTGGCCGTCAATGCCGATCACGAGCCGCTGACCCGCTCTGCGCTTGCGGGCCGCGAGGGAGGTGTGTTCTCCGGTGGCGGTCACGGGTGGACGCCATCGGCTGGATGCTCTGCGAGCTCGATGAGGACGCCGCCAGCGCTCTTGGGATGGATAAACGCCACGCGGGTGCCATGAGCGCCAGGGGCAGGGGCGTCGGAGAGGAACCGGTAGCCCAGCTCGGTCAAACGCTTCATGTCCGCGTCGATATCATCGGTTCGGAAGCACAGGTGGTGCATGCCGGGCCCGCGCTTGTCCAGGTGCCGGGCCACCGGACCTTGGCCATCGAGTGGATGGATCAACTCGATCCGCGTGCCGGAAATCGGAATGAACGCGGTCTGCGTCTGGGCGGAGACCACGTCTTCGGTGCCCTCCAAGGTCAGCCCAAAGTCTTCGCAGAACCGTCGGATCCCATCTGGCATGTCATCGACGGCAATGGCGATGTGGTCCAAAGAGACAATGGGCACTAGCGCTCCAGCAGGCTCGGGTAGGCTTCAGCGAGCCAACCTCTCACCAAGAGGTGAAGGTGACTATCCGGGGGTTCGGGGCGGCATTCGCCCTCTTCAGTCAGCTGTACGATGCTGCCCTCTTCGGCGCTCCACCGCACGTCCCGATCCGAGTCCAAGGCATCGAGCACCGCCCACAATCGACGCAAGACCTCATCGAGGCTGCCTCGCTCATCGGCGGCGGCGAGCGCCTCTTGGATCTGGAGGCGGCTGCGGTGGTTGGCCAGGCGAAGCCAGAGCTTGGCCCTGGACAATGTGTGGCCATCCACCAGCACATCGGTGCCGGCCACGACCGAGAGATCGAACACCAGGTCCACCAGCCGCACCAGCGGGGTGTCCACCGCGACATCCAGGTTCAGCGTCAGGTGGGTGTCGGCCCCCGGTTCGAGGCGCACCGGCAGCGCGCGAAGGGCCAGCGTGTCGCCGTCGCGCGTGAAGGGCTCGCCTTGCTCGGTCAGCCAGCCTTCGAGGGCGTGCACCGAGGGCACAGGACCGGTGGTGTAGAGAGTGACGACGAGGGACACGAGGGCTCCGTAGGAGGCTGCAGCCTATCTCACCTGTGGGAACGCGTTTGTCGCTGTCTCCAGTCCTTCCCCCCGAGGTACTGGAAGTCGCACATCTCCGAGAGCCTGGAATAGACGCGTTCACCCACCCGATCGGACAGGGTGGGTTGATGATCTGGACGGGGATCCGCCAGGTTCGGAACCGCGATTCCGGACGGCGGGCCGTCGCGAAAGTTGGTGGTGGCCAGAATGGTGCGCGCGGCATTGTACCGTCGGCTGACCAGCTGATCGATCACCGATAGCTCCCACTCGGTGAGCATGCCCTTTCCGAGCTCGTCGATGGCCAATACTTCGACCTCGACCAGCTCATCGAGGAGCGCTGCGGCCCCTTGCTTGCGGTCGAATCGGCCTTTGAGCTCGGCGAGCAGGTGGCTGAACTCGATGAAGCGGCAAGCCACTCCATGTTCGAGGGTGAGCTGGCGCAAGGCGGCGGCGAGCAAGTGCGTTTTGCCCCGCCCGACCGGTCCCCACAGCACGAAGCCGCGGTTGATTTCACCCTTTTTAAAGCCGCCGGCGAGGGCTTGGGCCGTGGCGCACGCGTCTCGCTGGGCGGCCGGATCGGTGAGGCGGTAGGTCGCGAATGTGCACGGCGCAAGTCGGCCGGGCACGCCGGCCCGCGAGTACAGCGCCAGACGCTGGCCGAAAATGTGGCAGCCACACCGCTGGACTGGCTGGGTGCGATCGGCCCCCTGCCGCACCCACTGTGTACCATTACAGGCGGGACAGGCCGACGAAGCGGCGCGGGAACACAGCTCAGCGACCGCGTGCTCGCCTCTCCGCTCGATTTGCGCCCCGCCACCATGGCAGTCCGGGCAGGTCGGCAGCACGCCGGGGTGCAGAGGTCGTCGAGAGCGATTCATCGGGTGAGTGCCTTGCGGAGGGTTGCGGCGGAGATCAGAGTGTATGACTGGCGAAGCTGATCTCTCGCGAGTTCTTCGGCGGAAGCGTACAGGTCCGCGGCCGACCAATTGGGCAGCGCCGCCTCCAACTCTTCACGAGCTGTTGTCAGGCGAGCCTCTCGTTCCCAATCATCCATGCATTCCCATGCTTGCAACAGGAAATCTCGGCAGAGCGCCTGGGCCTGCACCTCGAGCAGCGTAGGGTCATTCGCGGGTAGCGCGGTCAATCGAAGGGCCAGATCGGCCAGTTCGTGGATGCGAGGATCTTGGCTGTGCTGCGCGCGGAATGCGTCGGTGAACGGCCCGAGCGGGTGGTCGGGTCCGCCCGAGGTCTCTCGGCTCGTCGGGGCTGAAACGCGGGTGGTTTTGCTCATATGTCGGCGAGCGGCCGCCAGCGTAAACGGTGTTCGACGGGGTTTACGGCGGCGTGCGTCTGCGAGTCGTTCCAAGGCCAAAACGATGTGGCTGGTGGGGATGCCTTGGTCGAGCCACCCGCTGAGCAGGGCTGCGTCATCCGGGGACATGAACGCAGCTCCGCCACGCAGGCTGACCAAGTGGCGCCTGACCTCTTCGGCCGCTTCAGATGTGTCCACCCCAACCACGCTGGACCCTCCTTGCTGGCTCTGGGGGCACGGTCTATCATCCGCCGTCCGTCTGATCGACGTGGAGCCCTCGATGACCCGATTGCTGCTGTCCCTGCTTCTCGCTGTGAGCGCGCCTGCGTTCGCCGCTGGCCCCGATGACACCTCCGATGAGGAAGACGTCGACGCCGAGGAGACCGAGGAAGAGAAGAAGGAGCGCGAAGCGCTCGAGAAGGCTCGCTTGGAGACCGGCGATGACGTCGACTTCCTCGACGACGAAGACGAACTCGACAAGATCGATGTCGGATCCGACGACGAAGACGGCGACGAGGACGACGAGGGCGACCTCCTTGGCGATGCCATCGACAAGGACAAGATCGACCAAGAGGGTCAGGATAATTCCAAGCTGTACCGCGAAGCCGTGGAAGACTTTGGCGAGCTGGCCCCCGACGAAGAGATGCTGGCGTGGGATCGCTACCTCAAGGACTACCCGGAGTCCTTGTACAAGGACCGCATCGAGTCCCGCCAAGACGACCTCGAAGAGATGCTCTACCGCGAGCGCAAGTCCACCGAAGATGACAAACGCCTCGACGCGGACCAGCGCGAAGTTCCGATCTCTCAGGGCTTGTTGATCGAAAATATCAATCCGCGTACCAAGATTCTCACCGGATTGGAGTGGGGCCTCCCCAGCTACATCAACCTGATGGCCGACTATGAGCACGCCATCACCCGCGAGTTCTCGGTGCACGGCGGCATTCGGAACCGATTCCAGACCTGGAACCTTGAGTTTGGCGCTCGGTACGCCATCGTCAAGTCCAGCCGCACTCAGACCTTGGTCACGGGCATCTTGGACTTCCGCGGTTCCTTGGGGCCGGCTTACCTGGCGGTTCGCCCTCAAGTGGCGTTCGGTCAGCGTGTGGGCGAGACCCTGGATTTCCAGGTGCAAGTCGGCATCGACCAAGAGATGCGCGGCGGCTCCCAGCTCCGGGTCGTCGGCGGTGGCAACGTCACCGCTCGCGTCGATGAGCGCGTCGCCGTGTTCCTCGAGACCAACTACAACGCCAAGGGCTTCGCGGATGATCAGGTCGAAGGCCTGTATACCTTCCCCGTGGCCTCGTTCGGCATCAAGCTCTACCCCGAGATCGGCGGCGTCGATCCTGGCGACTTTGAGATCAACCTCGGCGCCAGCATCCCGTACGCCACCCGCTACTACCGGTGGCACGAAGGCAGCATCATGGGGCAGATCAACCTGTACCTGTGATTTGAGGTGGGATTGAGGGCCCTAGTGCGGGCGATGTGGACCGGAACCTGGGTGGCGAGCGCGCTGCTCGGGTCGATTTTGTCCGCCCCGGCACAGGCTCAGGACGCCCCGATGACCTGGCCTGATGTCCTCGACGCCTCGCCGTTGATCGTGCGCGCCAAGGTCGAGCAGGGGGGCCGGTGGGGCGCCCGTGTGCGAGTGCAGGAGACCTTCCGCGGCCAGGCACCGGGTGCGGTTTTGTCGGTGGTGGGATTTGCGACGCCGTTGTTGGCGCCACCGGACATCGACAATGAAGCGCTGCTCGATGGCGAGGTCGTCTGGCTCTTTCTCTCGCCCTTCGACGGGCCTCGGGCGCCGATGGATTTGCCCACGTGGGAAGCGTCGGAAGCCAAGCTTATTCCTGGCTCAACCTTTATCACCCCCAATGTTTTCGCCGGGGATGTACCCTTGCGAGACGGGGACGTTCGCGTCCGGCTGATGCACGCGAGCTACCCTCACTTTGGGGCTCCCATGCCGGTTGGCGCGTGGGAGTCCTTGCTCCGTCACATGGTGCAAGTGCGCGATGGAACCGAGCTGTCTGGCGCTGAGCTCGCGTCCTACCGGGCCTGCTTGGACGAGCCTGTGGGTGCCGAAGGGTCGACTCCCGGTGCCGAGACGGCCGATGCGCGGTGTCTGGCCACCCTTCTGCTGGTGGGCGAGCGCAGCTGGGACGACCGGCTCCTCAAGTGGAGTCAGGGAGCGAGCGCGCTGCCGACGGGGGCCGCGGCCGCCTTGGCGAATCGCTCGGCCCACCCGAAGGGCGTGGCCTTGATTCGAGCGGCGGCCGTGCATCCCGACCCCGCGGCCATTGCGGCGGTGATCAGCGATGCTCGGGCGCGGGGCCCGGAGCACCTCGGTCGCATCTCGGAGGCGGTGGCACCCCTGCTGGCCGCGGGGCGCCGTTCCACCTCGCCTCCAGCGCCACTGACGCTGACCCAGATCCGCTCCGAGCCCAACCGCTTGCGCTTCTTGCAGGTGTTGGCCGAAGTGGGCGACGAGACCAGCCACACGGCCTTGTTGGGCGAGTTGAGCTTCCTCAACCCCCACGGCCTGGCCACCGCCATCGATGGATTGGAACAAGCGAAGAGTGGATCGTGGGTCGAGCCGGCGTTTGAACTGACATCTCAACCGAATAGTGAGCGTGTGAAGGCCCTTTTGCAGCGGGTCGAAGCCCATTCCCCCCCGTCCGCTCGCGGGCCGCTCCTCAAGCTCCTGGAGGTGCCGGGGCTGCGCCCAGAGCGCCAGAGGTTGGTGCTGTCCGCCCTTGGAGCGGTGGGTGATGAGGCCACCGCGACGCTGCTGCGCGACCGGCTCACGGCGCGGCTGCGGCCCGGACTGGCGTGGACGGACGATGAGGTCGACCTCATCGCCGCGGAGCTGGATGCCCTTGGGCAGATCTCAGGGGCTGGCGCCGCTGATTTGGCCTTCGAGGTCGCTCGTCGATACCTGGGCGTGTCTCGCAGCGTGTCGGACCCCGAGGAGCGCGCCCGGTGGCGCGCCGAGCGTTTGGGGCTGGGGAAGCGAGTGCTCGCCGTGCTTCCACCGGGCAGCACCGCGGCGGTCCGCGTGGTGGCGGAGCGAGACGGCGGCCCCGATCTGCGAGGGTCGACCACGATCCTTGTGGAGGCCCGCATTCCGGAGGGAAACACGCCCGCGTTGGCGCGGATCGTCGCCACGGCGGCCGGCACGACGCCCGGTCGCGTGCGCCTGTGTGGTCCCGATCCCCGCGGTAAGGTCAGGTGTGCCTCACCGCGGCCCCCGTATTGGTTGCCCCATCAGCGACTTGCGACGCCTGTGGTTCGCATCTTGATCGCCGCCGCCGGGCTCGGCCCAGACCGGCAGGTTCCGGGGCGGCGAGACGCGCTCTTCTGGCTGTTGGCCGCGGAGACGAGCGGGCTGCTGAGAGACACCACGACCCAGCACCTTGTGGAAGCGGCGTGGGCGGAGGGCCTGATGGGTCCTGTGCGAGAGGACCAAGTTCCACCGTTGGTTCCCAGACTTCCGCCATTGCCCAAGGCACGAACGAGCCGCTAGGTTCCGGCGGCCGTGGCCACCACGCGCCGGAGCAGGGTGCCGACTTCGGGGCTGTCGGTGCCTCTGGAGATCTGAGCCAGCTGGGTGACCTGCTGCTCGGGGGACAGGTAGCGCGCGGAGTAGTGATGGAAGCGATCCAGGGTGGTCTTGGCGGTCAGCTCGGGGTGAAACTGACTGGCCCAGAACGGCGCTCGATCGACTTTGAACGCTTGATTTCGGATTTCCGTGCCCTCGGCCATGCGCGTCACTCCTTCGGGTAGGCGGTCCACATGGTCTTGGTGGCCTTGCTGCGCCCAGAACCCGCCGGCGGGCAGCACCGAGAACACCGGGTCGGCGGCGGACTCCGGGGTGGGCTTTAGATAGACCGCGCCCATCTCCGTGCGCTCCGGGTCCCGGTTGACCTCGCCGCCCAAGGCCAGCGCGAGGCCCTGGAAGCCGAAGCATGAGGCCCACGCGGGGATCTTGCGGTCGACCACGTGAAGCAGCAGGTCCATGCCTTGGCGGATCCACAGCACATCATCGAGCACAGAGTAGGATCCGGAGCCGCCGAAGAACACCACATCTGCTTTGCTCAGACTGGGCGTGCCATCGCACATATGGTGGATGTCGAGCTGCCCTGGAGCCAGGCCAGCGCGGGTGGTGAAGGCGGAGACCTCGTGGGCCACCATGGGATCGTCCGGGTCTCGGAGGCAGACCAGGAGGACGCGAGGCGATGTCATGGGCACGTCCGGGGCTTAGAGCGGCAGGCGTCCTTGTCCGAACAGCACGCGCTCGATGGGGTAGGTGTCGTGCAGGATGGTCAGGCGACGCATCAGGTCATGGACCGCATCCATCTTGGCGCGGCCCAGGTCGAACACGCCCACTACAGCCCGACGGCCGAGAGGCTCAAGGTCGGTCGCATAGTGGAATCGCCCGGTGTCGGATTCGCCAAAATCACCGTTGTACCCTGATAGGTACCAGGAGCCGATCAGCTCGTCGACGGCGGTCACGGACTTGGCGTCGAAGTCCGATTGCAGCTGGATGCCGATGGATAGCCAGTGCCATGGAGCTCGGGTGCAGACCCACACGTCGAAGTCCCAACCCGCCCACGGCAGGGTGACGGGCACCTGGGCCAATGGCTCCAAGCCGTTGACCGCGACGATGAGGGGCTCTTTTTCGTCGCCAACCTTGGCGATCTCTCCGTCTTTCGGATTGACCAGGTCGACGCGCTCCAGGGCCCACGGGCGGGCGCCTTCGGCGAGCATGGGCCGGGCTTCGCCATCCTCGCCGCGAACCATGCGGGCGGCCTCGGCGAACCAGCCCTCGGCGACGAGCCCGTTGGCGTGCTGGTTGAAGAAGGAGATGTAGGATTCGCAGTGCGCTTGCAGGAAGACATCGCCATTGACGTTGTCATCGTCCAAAAAGGCGGTGATCGCCCCGGCAAGGGCATCTGCAGCTTCGCGGATCTCTTCTTCGAACGTCTCGTCTTCGGCGACCCCTTGGTACACATCGCGGCCCTCTTGGGGTCGCAAGGCGTTGACCAAGACCGAGCCGAGCTGCATGCGGGTCTCTAGGTCCTCGGGCCACGTCGCGGCGGCATCTCTGAGGACCTCGACCGACTCGGGGATCTGGTCCAATAGGGTGTGTGCCGAGGCCAAGCCCTGTGCGAAATGGCGGCGCATCGCACCGTGCTCAGGGGCGTCAAAGGCGCGACCCAGCTCAACCGCCTTGCGCAGATGAGGCAAGGCCGAGACCACCTCGCCGCGGCGCAGGTAGGCCATGCCCAGGGCATTGTTGAGGTCGGGCCGTTCCGACTCGATGGCAAGGGCAGCTTTGAAGTGCTGAATCGCGTCTTCGAGCTGGCCTTCGGCAACAGCGGCGATGCCAGCTTTGGCGTGCTCATCGAGCGTGCTCACGGGGCCTCCACGGATAGGCAAGCAGCCTACTTCATGGGCGGAGTCCGCGCGACCGGCTGGGGCCAAGGGGGCCCGCCACTCGTGTTTAGTTGGTCTGCGGAACCTGCTTGAGGTCGTCCGTTACGAGGTCGAGCAGAACGGTGGACAGCTCAATGATCTGCTCGTGGGTCAGACCCTCGGTCTTGAGCTGACGGTAGAAGCTCTTGGCCAAGGTGCGGTTGCGGTGGCGCAGCAGGTCTTGGGTATGGGTCGCGAGCATGACTTCTCCCGGAGGTCGCTTGAACGGCCCGGGAGATGCAACCGGCGTGCCACCGAAGTGTACCCGATAGTCTGGGTTGGCTCGTTGTCGAACGCCAGGTGCGAAGTAGAGTGCCGCCACCTTGAGTTGCCAGTGCGAACTACGCTACGCACCAGCATCAACTTGGGAAGCCCTATTTCCGCTTCTTTTTCACCATGCCGATGTAGGTACGGATGTTCGGGATCTTGTCGTCGAGCTTTTGGGCTTCGACAAGGTTCTCATAGGCCTTGTCGTAGTCCTTGCGGTAGTAGTGGGCGATACCGCGCCGGCACCACGCCATGGCGTGCTTGGGGTCGTTCTCTAGGGCCGTATCGAAGTATTCGATGGCCCGGGAGTAGTCCTTGCGCGCATAGTAGAGTTCGCCGATAGCCGCGTTGACATCGGGATCGTCGGGCAGCTCATCTTCGGCGATGGTGAAGTCGCTCATGGCCCGCGCATAGTCGCCTAGGTCCAGGTAGACCCGGCCCCGGCCGAGTGCTGCTCTGGCATTATCTGGGTTGAAGTCCAGCAAGTCGGAGTACAGGTCCGCCGCTCTGGGGAGTTCACCCTTTTCGTGGGCCTGCTCCGCTTGCCGCATCAGCGCCGACTCTTCGTCGTCGGTCAGCACGGGCGCGGCGACGGGTTCCGGTGCAGGCTCTGGTTCGGCGGCCGCAGCGGCGGGCTCCTCTTCCACGAGCTCGTATTCTTCGACGGCCAAACTGAATCCGCTCTTGGCGGCCTCTTCTGGATCGTCTGCTTCGCCCAGTGCGAGGGGGGCCGCCTCTTGCAAGATGGCTCCGCCGCCATCGGGGTTGATGCGCACGGCTGCAGCGGTGGGTCGGGCGGGGCCGCCAGCGCTCTGCTGTTCACGGATGGTGGGGATGCCCACACCGATCGCGGAGTCTGGATCGTCTGAGGCGCCCTTCTTCTTCTTGGAGCGGCTCTTCTTGGGCTTTGAGGCGGTTGGTGCGGGCTCTGGCGTAGGGAGCATCACCTGTGGGCGAGGGCTCGTCTCCGAGTTTGGATCCGCGTCCGCCCCAACGGGGGCAACCAGGTCTTCGGCGGATCCGAAGCCAAGTTTGCCGAGGTCGTCATCCGTGAGCGTGGTGGCTGAAACACGAGCCGGGTCGACCACATGCGCGGTATCGGCCGGTGCGTCGGTGTCTTGACCGTGGGCGGCTGCCGAGTCTTCGGCGATCATATCCTTGAGTCGAACCAGGCTTTCGAGGTCTGCGACGAGGGTCGCGTCGCCACCGGAGTTCTGGTCCGCTTCGGCCTCGGTCTTGAACAGCTGCTCATCGCCTTGGTCGGTATTGTCGAGGCCCAGATCGATGGGAGTGTCGTCGTCGCCGGACGGTCCGATACTGACGAGCTCGGGGCCGTCGTCGAAGGTGACGAAGCTCCGGCTCTCGCCGGCGGTTGAAGGCTCGTCACCAAGGTTCTCGGAGAGGTCGTCGAGGAAGTCTCCCCCGCCCTCGGCCGTCGGGTCGAGCATGATGGCGGTCTCGTCATCGTCGTCGTCGTCGAACACGATGAGCGGTCCGGATGCGGACAAGCCGTCTTCGTCGAAGTGCAGGGTCTCGCTGCCGTCGTCGCCGTCGCCGTCCACGTCGCTCAGGGTCATATCGATATCGTCGAAGGGATCGATCCCCGTGTCGGTATCGTCGATGAGTGCGGTCAGATCGTCGTCTGCGCCCTCGGGCCCATCGTCGAGGGGCGAGGCGAGTGTGCGGCGGAGGATCTCGTCGGTCTCTTCGGCGGCCACCACGACGCCACCTTGTACGTTGACCCAGCGCTTTGCCAGGCGCGTACTATTGTGCTGGACGCGGAGCTGCGCCGAGAAGGGCAGCGACTGGGCCGCGAGTTGTTCCAGCGCGGTGCGGGCGGCGGCGAGCGTGTCGTCGAGGCCGTCGCACTGCTCGAGGATGTCGTCTAGTCCGACGTACACGCTCTACCCCTGGCCTGCGGACTTGGCTTGGGCAGTGAGTCCCTTCACCTGCCCGACCAGCTCGCGTCGCTGTTCTTTGAGCTTGGCCACACGGTCGCGGAGTTGGTCCGCCCGTTGCTTGAGCTTGGTGTTGTCCTTCTCCAGCGGCTTCAGGTCCGCCTTGAGCGCAGCCTGGAGCTGCTCTTGGCGATGAATTTCTGCCTGGGTCGACGCGATGCGCGACGAAACGAGCTGCGTGGCCTTCACGGTGGCCAGCAGCTGAGTGATCTGGGTTTCCAGCACTGACTCAAGCTCTTCTTGTAGCTCTTGCAGTCGATCGGATTCCGCCGACATTAGTCCTCCGGGGTCGCTCCACGGGCGAGCGTGGGCAACGTAGCACCTGCTAACAGAACCGGTCAACGCGCCCACTCGGTGGGTGGATTGCCGTCTTCAGTACCAAATTATCGTATTTCATGGCGCTTTAAAAGCCTGGCCACAGTCTTGCGGTCAACACCCGCGAGGCGGGCTGCTCGGCTGAGGTTGCCATCGGATCGTTCCATCAGGGTTTGCAGGTAGTGCTTCTCGAACGCTTCCATGATCCGCTCCTTAGCGTCATGGAAGGGCACATCGGGCCCAGGAAGGGCGAGGCCTTCATCGTCGGATGAGGCATCGGGTTCTGAGCCAGCCAGACGTAAGGCTGCGGGAAGGGCCTCCAGCCCGAGCGAAGAGCCGTTGGTGAACGGGATCGAGCGCAAAAGGATGTTGCGGAGTTCGCGAACGTTACCCGGCCAACGCCACGCTTCGAACGCCTCTAGTACCGCTGGGGAAGCGCTAGAGACGGTGTGGGGGAACTCTGCGCCGCGAAGCAAGTGGTCTATGAGTAACGGTAGGTCTTCGGTGCGATCGCGCAACGGGGGCAGGTGCAACTCGACGACGGCGAGTCGGTAGTACAAGTCTTCTCGGAAACGACCGGCTTCGACCTCGTCTCTTAGATCGCGGTTGGTCGCGGCGACGACGCGCACATCGACGGGGCGCACATTTTGGCCCCCCACCCTACGCACTTCTCGCTGCTCCAAAACCCGCAATAGTGCTGCTTGAACCGGCGGAGGTAGCTCGCCCAGCTCGTCCAGGAAGACGGTGCCGCCGTTCGCCCGCTCGAACACGCCCGCTCTGGACTGGTGCGCGCCGGTATACGCGCCGCGCTCATGGCCAAAGAGCTCGGCTTCAACCAGGCTTTGGGCCACGGCTCCGCAGTCGAAGACTTCGAATGGGCCGTCCTTTCGAGAGGAGCGCTCGTGGATGGATCGCGACACCAGCTCCTTGCCCGTGCCGGTCTCGCCCGTGACCAAGACGGTCAAGTTGGTGGGTGCGACCCGCTCGACGACGGCGAACACAGCGCGCATGGCCACGGATTGGCCCACGAGTCCTTCGAGGCGGTCTTCGACGGTGGGCACGATGTCCACGACCTCGTCTTCGCTCTGGAACGACAGCTCGGTGCGGCCGAGGCGGAAGGACTGTTCATCGGGCAAGAAGACCTCGCGCACTCGGATCGGGCCGACGAAGGATCCATTGGTGGACGATAGGTCTCTCAGCAGCACCCCGTCTCGGGTTCGCACGATCTCGGCATGGGATCGACTGACGGTGTCGTCGTCGAGCACCACGTCATTGTTGGGGCTCGATCCGAGTCGCACGATGTCGCGGTCGGTGGTGAAGGCTAGCCCCTCGCTCTTGCCCGACTGCACAGTCAGGCGCATTCTTCGAAGCGTGAAGCTTCGGGCCTGCAGAATGACGTTGGTGATCTCGTCCAAACGAGCCTCAGGGGTCTTTTGTGGGGCTGCTCGGAGGAGAGAGCAGGCGGCTGCGTACCCGTTGTATCGTGCGACGGTCTAGGCCGGCGGCTCGGGCTGCGGCTGAGACGTTGCCGTCGTGTTCATCGAGCACCGCTGAGACGTAGTGAGCTTGGAAACTGTCGAGCCATACCCGGCGGGCCTCTAGGTATGGAAGGTCGGTTCGCACCGGGGGACCGGACTGGGCCCGGGAGCGCGGCTTGGCCTTGAGGCGAGCCGGTAGGTCATCTGGGGTGACTTCGGAATTCACGGGCATCACCGCGAGGTATGCCATGGTGTTCTTGAGTTCGCGCACGTTGCCGGGCCACGGCATTCGGGCCAGCTGGCGGCCGAGGGCGGCGGAGAGTTTCGGTACGTCTCTGCCGGCAGATCTGGCCTCAGACGCCAGGAATTTCCGGGCGAGGGCCAATACGTCTTCGCCCCGATCCCGCAGGGGTGGCAGGTGCAGCTCCACCACAGCGAGGCGGTGGTATAGATCGGCTCGGAACCGCCCCTGTCGGACCTCGTCGCTCAGGTCTTTCCAGGTAGCGGCGATGATCCTCAGGTCAGCGGTCTGCTCGCGGTCGCCGCCCACCGGGCGCCAGCTGCCTTCCTGCACCAGCCTGAGCAGCCGAGTCTGTGCCTCGGGCGGTAGGTCGGCGACCTCGTCGAAAAAGAGGGTTCCTCCTTCGGCTGCGCTCACCAGTCCGCCGCGACTCCGGTTGGCTCCGGTGAACGCCCCGCGCACGTGTCCAAAGAGCTCGCTCTCGACCAGTCCCTGTGCCAGAGCCGCGCAATCGACGGCGACGAAGAGCCCGGTGCGCTCGGACGCTTGGTGGAGGGCCCGGGCGAGCACTTCTTTGCCGGTCCCGGTCTCGCCCTGGATCAAGATTGACAGTGGGGTGGCTGCGACCATTCGGGCCTGGGACTTGAGGTCCACCATGGCCTTGGACTCGCCGATGAGCTGGTCGAAGGCGCTCATCGGCCACGCCGTACGCTTCGCCAATTCCCGGCCGGCAGGTGACGTCCACGGGACGCGGTCGGCTGCGCGGCGACGTACGCCCACGCGAGGTCCGCCAGAAGTCCCATGCGCACTGGAATTTGCACTCGCTGGAACAGGTTCTCGCGAACGCCCTCGTACAGGTCGAGCATGGCGAGCAAGGCGTCGCCGGGCGCATCGACGAGCTCCCCAAAAACAGGCTCAGATCCAGATAAAACCAGGGCGGGATATCCTGCCGGCAGGTGGTAGAGTCGGCCCTCGGCTTGGGCGGGGCGTCGCCCTAGATCTCCCAGCAAGTGCGCCTGGGATTCCCCGGCGCGCAGGGTGCCGTAGACGAATAGCGGCAGGCCGCTCACGTCACCCTCGGGTCTTCGAGCGGCTCGGCCACCATCAAGTAGGCCTCTAAGGCCTCCGCCAAGGGGGCGAGCAGGGCGTGGACTTCCATCTGCTCGGGGTCGTGCCGGAGGTGGTGAAAGAGCCGCTCCGCGAGCAAGGCCAGCTCGTCGAACACGTGGCAGATCCCGATGGCTTCGAGGCCCTTGAGGAGCTCACCCATGGGTAGGCCTCCGGTGGTCCTACGGCACGGCACCCAGCCTCGGCTCACCGCGAAATCATCGAGGACCAGCAGGGCTTCTCCCAGGGCTCGTCCCTTTCGATGAATTCGCCATTGCCCACGGCGATTGGCGAGTTCCAGAGCGTCGGGGCTCTGGCGGTGCAGCAGCAATAGCGCGGCGACCAAGGCCGCATAGGGCGCGTTCATCAGCACTCGCTGCCGTAGACTCACGCCGTCAGGAACGCTGCGCGGCTGCGGTTCGCCTGGGTGAATCAAGCCTCCGTGAACCAACATCGGTCGGCTCGCCAAGCCTGGAGCGGACACCCCTCCCGTGCCTTGCCGCGCCTGGGTCAACGCCTGATTTACACGGGACAAGCCGCCTTGGAGCGTAGCCAGGCTCGGGGGTAGGCACAGCACGAGCCCGGCTTCTTCCCAGCAGTCCAAGAAGCTGCGGTCGATCGGTTCTGCGGGCCGACCGGCGTCGCCGCTGACCGGGAAGCTCGCCAGGGATCGGTCGAGCAGCACCCGGTCAAGCTTGCGCTGCAGCGTGGCGGGTTCGGCGGGGCCTCCCAGCAGTCGGATGTCCCACGCCTTGAATCGGGTGGCGACCTGATCGTTGCGGATCTCCGCTTGTCGATCGCCCATCGACGCGGCGTGCACGTCTTCGAGCCACTGCCGGTATCGATGGTGAGAGAGGATGACGCCCGTTGTGCTGCTTGCGGCGGATCGGCGTTGGACGCCGCCTTCTGTAATGACCAGTCGCTCGTCGAGCCGCCGGGCGTCGCCTCTCGCCAGCAGCAGATCGACGTAGCCACCAATGGGAAGATCCGACACTCCAGCGCGGTCGAGGGTGCCTCGAAGTTGGCCTAGGGTCAGCTCACCATGGTCGAGCAGCCCCTCGTAGACCCGGCGGTAGACGTCGGGGTCGGCGTCGCGTGCGCTGCCCGGCGTGAGGGGCCGCTGAGCGGAGGTGTTCTGGGCGACCAGGGGCAAGGTTAGCTGCGCATCATCGAGTCGCGGTCGCTTGGGACGGACGATGGCGGGTGCCATCAGGCTGCGTACGGCGGAGGCACGCCGGCGGACCGTGGCGGCCGCCAGGTCGGGCTCGGCACGAGCGATGGCCACCGTCACTTCGTCGACCCCAGGCAGGGCGCGGCCTGTCCCGGCG
This sequence comes from Myxococcota bacterium, assembly GCA_045106515.1. GTDB lineage: Bacteria > Myxococcota_A > UBA796 > UBA796 > REDI01. The sequence continues at coordinate 11,562 of JBGCER010000249.1, read as the reverse complement.
ACCAGGCCCCGAACAAAAGGCTGGGCCCAGATCGCCTTTGCGTAGACCTCTTCCGGGGACCGGCCGAAGGCCATTTCGAGGCCCAGCGGGGTGAGTAGGTGTTCCGGTCCCGGTTCGACCAAGCCGAGCCAGTCTGCCGCCTGAAGGTAATATTGAGTGGTCCGAAGCTCCACTCCCATGACCTCTTGCAGCGCGCGGGAGGAGCGCACACCTCGGGCGAGCCAGTGCACGAGCCGAAGCACGAGCCTCGGATTGTTGGCATTGGGGATCGCGGTGCGGATGGGCTCAGTCGACATGGGGTCCCTTGACCGGCAGGGGGGTCCCTCGTAGCTTGACAGAGTACGGAGCGTCCATGAACCGTCTAGACCGAAGACTCACCTTGCTGCGGGCCAAGCGGGAAGGGACTTTCGACCCCGATCAGCCTTTTCTGGAGAGCGCGGCTCGCACCCGCGCGGCGCGAAAAGTTCGCGTGCTGATGCGGCGCCAAGTCCCCGTTGCGCTCCTCACGCCTCGGTGGAGCCGGCCCGATCGGTTCCTCGATGAACTGTCGGTGGACTTGCAGGTCGGTCGACCTCGGGTGGCGGCCCACGTGGTCCCGCTCGGCGTCGTGCACGGGCGCCAAGTCCACGAAATCTGGGCGTTTTTGCTCCGTTCTATCGTCGAAGCCTGCCATCTGGAGCTGACGGGCCCTGCGTCCCAGCCGATGCACGCAGCCGGGTTCCGCAAGGTCCTTGAAGAGCTGTTGGAGCGCACCGTTGGCGGTCCGCGGCGAGCCCTGCTGCTCCACGGCGTGGAGCACCTGGATCTGGACACGCTGACGGAGCTGGCCAAGGTGCTCACGCGACACCACGAGGAGTACCAAGAAAAAGCAAGGTTCAATCTGCTCTTCGCGGGATCTGCAACCCTTCCCAAATCCGGCCTTGAGGCGTTCGACCGCACGGTCTTGCCCGACCTTGGCGTCGACGAGTCCATCCAGGTGCTGCACGAGTACGTCGATCGCGGCGACCCTGCGGAAATCGAGTTGTCCGCTGCCCTCGTCGGCGGCGTTCCCGCCCTGCTTCACGCCGTGGGTATGGCTGCGGAGCGCGAAGGTCAGTTCCCCACAAGTCAAGAGGCCCTCTGGCGCGCCATCGGTCCATTGGCCGAAGAGCTCCGCGCGGCGGTGGACATTGTGGCGGCCGATGGCAGCTTGGCTGAGCGGCTCGAAGATGTGGCCCGCGATGGCACGCTTCCGCTGGAGCCCAAGCGAGACGCCAGCTTGGTTCGGGCGGGTCTATTGCGCGGCGTGCCCCGCGCACGACGGCCCCGCGTCACGGTTCGCGCGCCGCTGATCAGTCAGCTGGCTGGCATGGTGATCAGCAAGCGCGGTGAGGTCACAGAAAGCATGGACGGACCGACCGTCTAGTTCGACCCGCCCCCTGTGGGATCGCGGGCCCTGCGACTCAACCGCCGACGTTGAACTCGAAGTCGATCTCTTCGCCGAATTCCTCTTCGAGGTAGGCGCGGAGGCGCTTCTTGATACGTGCTTCAACCTGACGAATCCGCTCTTTCGAGACCTCGAACTCCTTGCCGAGTTCGGACAGGCTGACGGGCGTGATGGCCACCATTCGCTGGGTCCAGATCTGCCGCTCGCGATCGTCGGCGAGCGTGGCGGCGAAGGTCTCCAATCGCTCCTTGACCAGGGAACCGAGCTCGTTGCGACCGGCCTGGGTCTCGGGGCTGACGCCACCCTTCTGGGGCACGATCTCGGCCAATGTTCGGCCGTCGTCGTCGTCTCCTGCGGGTCCGTGTAGCGACAGCGCAGGGGCGCGCATGTGCAAGTCGACCGCGTCGACTTCCTTCTCAGCCACACCCAGGCGCTCGGCCAGCACCTTGTGGGTGGGCTGCACGCCTTCTTGAATCAGTCGCTCTCGCTCTTTTTGCAGCTGGAAGAAGAGCTTTCGGCCTGCGCGGGTGGACCCTAGGCGGACCAACCGGAAATTGTCCAGCAAGAACCGCAGGATCATGGCCCGAATCCAGTACTGCGCATAGCTGGAGAAGCGGATCTCCCGGTATGGATCGTACCGCGAGAGTGCCTCGACCAAGCCCACATTGCCCTCTTGGATAAGGTCGAGCACGTTGGCCCACTGACGGTGGTACTGGAACGCGATCTTGATGACCAAGCGAAGGTTCGCTGTCACCAGGGCCTCGGCGGCCAGGGGGTCGCCGTTGTCTTGGTAGGCAACGGCGTACTCGCGCTCCTTCTCGGGCGTGAGCAGCGGGTATCGCCGAACCTGCGCCAGGTAGTACGAGAGCAGGTCGCTCTTGCTGGACACATTGCGAGGAGGGGGCTTCAGCCCCGGCAAATTCCGCGGGACCGGTTGGGGTCGGCGCGGTTTGTCGGGACGGGCGGGCAGGTCTTTGGGCGTTTCGTCGGCCATGGGGCTCACGGATGTTGGACGCCGCCTAGGAGGCGGGCCACATAGTCGATAGTTGTCGGGTCTCCGGCCAGGAAGGGTTGTCCGCCGGTGAGGCGGCCGTCCGGTCCTGGCGGCGTGGTCATGGGAGCCACGGGGTTGGCACTTGGATCGGTAATCACCCGGCCCGCCTCTTCAACGAGGAGAAGACCACATGCGACATCCCACGGCGCGTACCGACCCACCAGGGCCGCGCTCGCTGATCCCGTGGCTACCAGGGCTAGGTGCACTGCCGTGGACCCCAGCGAGCGGGTTTTGCCGGGCCAAGGAAACGGCGACACATGGTGAAATCTAGATGGCACGTAGAGCACGTCGCTGCTGTGCACGCGGCTTTGGGGTTCACATCGCAGGCGGTCTTTTGCATGCCATGCCCCGCCGCCCCGCTTGGCGAACCACAATTCTCCCAGGCGAGGCAGCCATAGCGCTCCCACGACGGGTCCATCATCGTCGACTAGGCAGACTGTGGGACCCCAGTGCGCCAAGCCCTCCACATAGACGGCGGTGCCATCGATGGGGTCGCCGTACCACCGCTGGCCGCGGCCAGGGTCGTCGTCCAAACCGTCTTCTTCACCAACGATGGGGCAGCCAGGAAAGGCGATTGCAAGGCGCTCACCAATGATTTCTTGGGCCTGGACGTCCGCCTCGGTCACGACGCTGCCGTCTTGCTTGTTCCGCCGTGCAGCACGGCCTTGAAGCGCCAAGGCGGGTTCGCCGGCGGCCTGCAGGATGGGCAGAAGTGCCGCAGCTTCGGCGATGGCGGGTCGCTGGGTCGTGGCGTCCTCCGTCAACGTGTGCGCTACAGTGCGTACCATGGGCGGGGAATGCCTGCCCGTCTTGCACAAGCAGGAGGACGCACCCAGGTGCTCGAGCTCGAACGCGCAAGGCCGGATTGGCAAGGGTCCGCGATGGACGGCACGCTTGTCATGCCCGGAGGTCGCCGCGAACCGGTCACCGTGCTGTTGGGTCCGCCCAGCAGCTCGGCGGATGCGTTGATGCGTGCGCGGCGCTCAGCGAGCTTGGCGCTGACCCTTCGGCACCCCGGCTTGGTGCGACTGATGCAGGTCGTTGGCCACGAGGACTGCGTGGCGTGGTGCTATGAGTTCGCCGACGGGCTTGGGCTGTCGCATGCCGTCAATCGCGATGACGGAGGCGGACTATCCGCTCGCGCCGCTGCGGAGATTGTGGCCCAGGTTGCCGAGGTCCTGCTCGCTGTGGGCGGCCCTGGCCTGCACCATCCTGGCCCTGAGCCGGTGGACCTATTGGTGGAGCCCGATGGGCACATCCGACTGACGGGCTTCGCTGGGCCCTACCCACCCGATCCGGCGATGCGGCCTCCCAACGCCGACTCTGTCGAACCCGGCGCCGTGTACCGCCTCGGTGTTCTGCTCGCGACGCTCCTCGGGGGCGCCCCACCCGCGCCGGCCAGTGATGCCGCTGCTCATGAGGTGGTGGTTCGCCGGGCGCTTATTCGGGCCATGTCCCGCCCTGGACCTGTGCTTTCAGACCGGTACGGCCAGTGGATTCGCCACATGCTGGCGTGGGCTCCCGCGGAGCGCCCTCCACTTTCGGCGGTGCCTGCGGGCCTTCGTGCCGTGGGGTGGGCCACCGGCGGTGAGGGCCTGACGGAGTGGGCCAAACGTACGGTGCCCACCATGAGGGGGGAGCTGTTTGCCCGAGCGCGCCAGGTGGAGGATCTGCCCAGGCGCGACGATTCTAGCGAAGGCGTGGGCTTGCGTACCGCCCCCGAGAGTGGACCCCCACCGCGGCGTAATAGCGATGGCCGCGTCGCCGACGGGCCCGTGGAAGATGACGTGACCCAAGAGGCGACCATGGCCAACGACCGCGCGTCGGACACGCCTCCGTCCGTCCGTCCGCGCCGTTCTGGCATTTTGCCCGTCGACATTGGGCCACCTGCCGAAGCCTTGAGCAAGGCGCCGCCCACGCTCCCGGCCAGCTTCTTGGCCGTCCCAGAGGACTCCGAGACCGGGGTCGCAGTGGCGGGACCTCCCGACCTGAAGGAGCGGGCCTCGGTGTACCTGTGGGTTGTGGCGGCGGTGCTGCTGGTCCTGCTCGGTGGCATGTTTGTCCTCTACCTGGCCTTCGGAGGCGATACCGCCCCGCCGCCAAGCGAGGCCCAAGCGCCGGGGCTCGGGCGCGCCATCGCTCCGGGCGAGGTGCCTTCGGCCGCTGCGGGCGCTCCCGATGGACCTGCGCCGGACCAGTTTGCGGAGTCGGACAGCGACGACACGGACAGTGACTCCACCGATGGCTCCGACGACACCGATGGGGCATCGGTTGATTCTGGGTCGGCGCCTCCGCCCGCCGGAGCGGGCCGCGCGCGTCAAGCCGATGATGTATCGGTCCTGGTTCGCATGGCTCCGGGCCAAAACGGGCGAGTGAGCGTCACTTGTGAGAGTGGGGCTCGTGGTTCTCGCACGGGAGAAGTACGGTTATCCGTGCCGGTCAACGACTCGTGCGAGGTGTCGGCCAAAGACCCGCAGGGCAAGCCTCTGCATGCCTTCATTGTGGTCCGCGACTTTATGACCGTAGATTGCTTTCATGAGTGGTCGCCGAGTTGCCTGGACTGACGGGCTTTGTTCGGCGGGCTCCGACTCGATGCTCCCTATGGACTTGCGCCGATTGGTCAACACGCTAAGAGCCGGCGGTCTCCGGTGGGTGTAGCTCAGTTGGTTAGAGCGCTGGGTTGTGCTTCCAGAGGTCGAGGGTGCAATCCCCTTCACTCACCCCATTTTCCTTTTCATGATTCGCGGGCCTATAGCCCAATTGGCAGAGCATCGGACTCTTAATCCGCAGGTTCCAGGTTCGATTCCTGGTGGGCCCACCACTTCCCCTCTCGCCGCCGACGGGTTCTCTCGTCGGCGGCGCTTGAGCATCCGGCTCCCCGATTCGGGGCACGACCGCTATCCTTCGAGGACCGCATGAACATCGAGCTCATCGCCGACGGCAGCTTCCAACGAACCCTTAAGGTGACCGTGCCGGCCAGCGCGGTTGGCGAGCAGCTCGACCGGGCGTACCGAGATCTCGGCAAGCGTGCGCGTCTTCGCGGGTTTCGTGCCGGCAAGGCACCTCGCAAGGTCCTCGAAGCTCGTTTTGGTGCTCAGGTCCTCTCCGACGTCGCCGCCGACCTGATCCAGAAGGCCTACTCCGACGGCCTGACGCAGCACGAGCTTGAGCCCGTCAGCCGTCCCCGCGTCGACCGCGAGGAAGAGCCCTCCAAGGGCCAGGACTTCCACTTCGCCATCAACGTCGAGGTCAAGCCCTCCATCGAGCTTGGCACCTACACCGGCGTCGACGTCTACTACCCCAAGGCCGAAGTCGCGGACGAAGAGCTCGACCAAGCCGTCCAGGGTCGCCTGCAGCAGAGCCGTCGCCTTGTGGAAGTGACCGACCGCGCCGTCGAAGAGGGCGACCAAGTCATGGTCGAGCTCAAGGTTCTCGACGGTAAGGAAGAGGTGGCCTTCGAGCCTGGCACCATGGTGCAGACGGCCGGAGACTCCTACTACAAGGGCGTTGAAAGCCTGATTATCGGTCTCAAGAAGGACAAGAAGAAGAAGGGCGACGTCACCTTCGCCGACGACGCCAAGGTCGAGTCGGTCGCGGGCAAGACCCTCAAGGTCGAGGCCAAGGTCCTGTCGATTCAGGCTTACGAGGTTCCCGAGCTCAACGATGAGCTGGCCAAGGAGCTGGGCTTCGAGGGTGGCGCTGACGGCATGCGTCTGGCCATCCAGGGCGAGCTTCAGGCCGGTCGCGATGAGATGGCTCGCAATCAAGCGCGCGCCAACCTGCTTCAAGTCCTCATCGAGAAGAACGAGTTCTCGGTCCCGTCCGGATTGGTCGACCAGCAGCTCGACGTGCTGCTCAACGAGCTGCGCATGCAGCAGGCCTACCGGGGTGTCGATCCTCGTCAGGTGCACTTCTCCGAAGCTCAGCTCGCTGACCTTCGGGTTCGGTCCGAGTTTGCCGTCAAGGGCGGCCTGATTTTGGACTTCGTGACGCGGACCCACGACCTCAAGGTCGAAGACGCGGACATCGAGCGCAAGCTCAAGGCCCTGGCCGACGAGCGAGGCCAAGAAGTGGACGCGATTCGCAGCTACTTCGAGACCGACGAGGCCATGAACGAGCTTCGGGATCGCCTGCTCGAAGAGAAGTCCCTCGACTGGCTTCTTGAGAATGCCAACATCGTCGACACCGCTCCTGAGCCTGCTGCGGCGCCCGAGCCGAAAGCTAAGGCGAAAAAGAAGCCTGTGGCGAAGAAAGAAGCCAAGAAAGCGGCTGACAAGCCCGAGGCCAAGAAAGAGGCCAAGAAGGCCGACAAGAAGCCGGCCGCATCGGGCGACGCTCCCAGCGCCGATGACATCGATGGCGCCGATCGCGCCCAGATTTTGGCCTGGGCCGAAGCCGCCGGAATGGAGCCCAAGGGCCGCACTGACAAGCTCAAGCGCGATCTGAAGAAGCACCACCACGGCTGATCGGTACCCGGGCTGACCGCTGTGGGTCTACATACAGCGGACTTACCCTGAAGGGTTGCCGTTGGGGTCCGATGTGATGACAGTCTGAATCGGCTAGCCGTCATGTGACGATGCTAGTCGTTGCGCCTAGCGCACGATCTTCACTGGAGAACCCCGTATGCCGCCGTTCGACCACGATCCCTTCCAGATGTCGTACCCCGTCACGATCATGGAGGACACCCACCGTGGTCCGCAGCACTCATCGCTGTGGTCCCGTTTGTTGTCCGACCGCATCGTCTTCTTGGGCACTCCCGTCGACGACCTGGTGGCGAACAACATCGTCGGGCAATTATTGTACTTGGAAAGCCAGGATCCTGAAAAGGACATCTTCCTGTACATCAATAGCCCAGGCGGTTCCATCACCGCTGGCATGGCCATCTACGACACCATGCAGCACATTCGCGCTCCGGTCAGCACCATCTGCGTGGGCCAAGCGGCCAGCATGGGTGCGGTGCTTCTCGCAGCGGGCGAGCCCGGCAAGCGGCGTGCGCTCGCGCACAGCCGCGTGCTGATCCACCAGCCCCTCGGTGGCGCACGTGGCCAGGCCTCGGACGTGGAGATCCAAGCCAAGGAGATGCTGCGCATGAAAGCCATGCTCAACGACATCTTGGCCAAGCACACGGGCCAGACGGTCGAGACCATCAGCGCCGACACCGATCGCGACAACATCATGGTTCCCCAAGAGGCCAAGGCCTATGGGCTCATCGATGGTGTGGTCGGCACCGATACCTAGATCGGGGCACTCTGTGCGCGGCGGGCTCGCCAAGTGAGCCAAGCTGCAAACCTCTGGGTGGGCTAAGCTGCCATTTCAGCTTGTGGAGGCCGCTTGCGGCGAAAGGCAACCGAAGGCAAAGATCTGTGCTGCTCTTTTTGCGGAAAGCCGCAGAAGGAGGTTCGTAAGCTGATTGCCGGCCCTTCGGTGTATATCTGCGACGAGTGCGTGGAGCTGTGCAACGACATCATCACCGAAGAGCATGAGCGCGAAGAGTTCTACGCCACGCGCGGGTTGGTGCCCAAGCCCAAGGAGATCTTCGATTTCCTAGACGAGTACGTCATCGGCCAAGAAGCGGCGAAGAAAGTGCTCTCTGTGGCGGTCCACAACCACTACAAGCGCATTGACTCTCGTGCTGGACACGACGATGTTGAGCTTCAAAAGTCCAATATCTTGCTTATCGGCTCGTCGGGTTCTGGAAAGACGCTGCTCGCCCAGACCCTGGCCAAGTTCCTCAATGTGCCGTTCTCCATCGCCGACGCCACGTCGTTGACCGAGGCTGGCTACGTGGGCGAAGACGTCGAAAATATCGTGCTTTCGCTGTTTCAAGCCGCTGAATACAATGTCGACCGCGCATGCAAGGGCATCATCTACATCGACGAGATCGACAAGATCTCCCGCAAGTCCGAGAACCCGAGCATCACCCGGGATGTGTCGGGCGAAGGCGTTCAGCAGGCGCTGCTGAAGATCATCGAACGCACGATCTCCAATGTGCCGCCCAAGGGCGGTCGCAAGCACCCACAGCAAGAGTTCTTGCAGATCGACACGACCAATATCCTGTTCATCTGCGGTGGTGCCTTTGTCGGCCTAGACAAGATCGTCGAGGCGCGACTGGGCAAGCAGTCCCTCGGGTTTGGCCAAGCGAGCCAGAACCGCAAGCAGTTCACCAAAGATGAGCTGATGCACCAACTCGAAGCCGAAGACCTGATGCGGTTTGGGCTCATCCCCGAGTTCAGCGGCCGGGTTCCGGTGGTGGCGACCTTGGGCGACTTGGATGAAGAGACCCTGGTCACCATCCTCACCAAGCCCAAGAATGCGCTGATCAAGCAGTATCAGAAGCTGTTCGAGATGGAGAACGTCAAGCTCTCCTTCACCGATGGCGCCCTGACGCTCATCGCCCGCGACGCCCTAGAGCGAAAGACCGGAGCCCGCGGCCTACGCGCGATCATCGAAGAGATCATGCTCGATGTGATGTATGACCTGCCCTCGCGGGACAACGTCAAAGAGTGCGTGATCAGCGAAGACGTGGTGGAGCGAAAGCAAGACCCGATCTTGGTGTACGAGTCCGAAGAGAAGTGGGCCTAGCAGGCCGACTGTGACGCATTCGCGCGCAACTCGTGGAAAGACGCGTCCTGGCCGCCTGGCGGCTCTGGACCCGTGGGTGGCAGACCAGGCGCAGAGCCGTGGCTTCGCTCGCGTGGTTGATGTGGGACCCGGTGCCCAGCCGCACACCACCATCGAGCTGCACAGGGCTGTACGGGCCCGTGTGCCGACGGCCCAGACGACGGGCATCGATGTAGACCCTTCGCGGGTGGCGGGCCTGCTAGAGGCCGCTGAGCCGGGTGTGCGGGGCGTCGAGGGTGGCTTCGACCACCGCTTCGATCCGCTCGTGGACCTCGTGCGGGCGGCCAATGTGTTGCGTCAATATCGGCTGGACCAGGTGGGCCCGAGCCTGCGGGCGATGGGGCGGTGGCTTCGTCCCGGTGGGTGGCTCATCGAAGGCACTACCGACAAAGAGGGCCACCGAGGCTGCTTTCGCGTGTTTCAGTGCGGGGAATTCGACCTGGAACCGTGGGGCATGGTGTTCATCAATGATGGCGCTCTCGGCTTCGATCCCCGGGCCCTCACACCGTACCTACCCCGTGGGATGGGGTGGCACGGGCATCCCGGTCCTCTGGTAAAACCCTTGTTTGAGGCGTGGTCTGAGGCGGCTGCGGTGGCGAGGCAGGCAGGCATACGCGAGCCGGCGGCGGTGTTTGAGTCGTCGGCGACGGCGCTCTGCCGTCACCCGCCCCCTCACCCCGGGGTGATGGTGGTGCGCCGGGAAGACGCGCCCGAGCGGTTTGGGCCAGAGGCCTGGGTCTAGTCGGAGCTGTGCGCGGGCTCGGGGCCCACACCCTGGTCCACGATTCGGCGCTGGGTCGCGTTCAGGCGCTCGATGAGTTCCGGGCCGATGGCTTGCCCTTGGTCGATCGTTTGGAATAGTGCGTCGAAGGTCTTGGCATCGTCCGGATGAACGGCCTGCTCGTGGGGGTGGGGCGGCCGCGGCGAGGAGAGCGAAGGTTCCACACAGGCAATAGCCGCAGCTCGTTTGGCGGGGTCTTCGATACCCAGCGCGTCTAGGACGGCGCCGATCTCCATGCTCGGATTTCGCAAGGTCCGGTCATACGTCAGAAAGCGAGCGGAGTGTCGGCGTGTTGCGATGTCTCGGATCAGCTCGTAATTCTGGGCCCACCACTGATAGGGGATGGGCTTGGGGTTTTCGGAGCCCGGGAACACCATATTGTTTTCGGCAAACCAGGCCTTTTCTCGCGTGTGCAAGTCGTCGAAGCTGCGCGTGAACGACCTCCAATCCCGCAGCGTGATGACCGCGAAGTCGATGAAGGCTGCGTCGGTCCGGGTCAGCCCATGGGCGAACACCTTCACGAGGTGCCTGCGCGTCTGCTCGGGAAACAGGTAAGCGCCCGTCTCGGGGTGTGGGTTCGTCTTCCACCACACGCCAGCGCGGAGTCGGGACTCGTGGAAGCCGCGTTCGTTGAAGTCGCCCAGCACATCGCCCCAATATGCGGGGTAGGCGGACCCGATGAGCGGCAGGCCGGCGGCCTGGAGGATCTGCATCCACATGCTGGTTCCAGAGCGGAACGTGCCGGAAACCAGGACCATGGTGTCCTCGGGTGGGGCGGGCTGTGGAAGGAGGAAACGTAGACGCTACTCGGCGGGGACCGCGTCGAAGATCCGTTCACCGGTGACGGCGTCGTCGCATTCGAGCTCGTCGTCTTGGATGCTGCAGTCCAAGGCGTTGTCATCCCACTCGGGGAGCTTGATCTCGTAGGTTCGGCCGCCTTCCGCGGTCCACGAACCAAGATAGCGGTACGCCTTGGTTTCCAAGACCGTGCCGTCGGTCTTGGTCGTCTCGCTGGTCTTGATGAACTCCGCGTCGCCGTCGGCTTCGAAGTTGAGCTGAGCCGTCTTGGTGCCAATGGTGCCGTCACTGTAGGTGTTGCTCTTTGGCAGCACCTTCGACTTCAGCCGGGTGACCTCCCACTGGCCCAGTACAGGCTCGGAGCAGGCGGGTAAGACAGCCCCGACGGCGGTGATCAGTGGAATCAGGCGGGAAACGGAAGGAGTGTTCATGCCGGGCGGCCAACGGGCCGAACGCCGGGTGCAAAGCGGGAAGAGGGTCGAGGGTCTTTCTGCGATGGCCCGGTGCGGGGACTAGACTATCCCTGGCACCGATCACAGGCGTATAAGGTACGATTCGCCGATCGGGTCTGGGTGATTTGGTCCCCACACTCGTGGCAGGCCCGCTGCCGATACACCCACAATCGCTCACCCTTGGGGCGTGCGCCGGGCTGGTCGAGGCCGCGGGTGATGATGCGATTGGTCTGCACGCCGACGTTCAACAGCCGAACCGTGTCGGCCCACAAGGCGTCGAAGGCATCGCGCGTCAGCTCTTTGCCCGGAAGGCCCGGTGGGATTCGCTGCATAAAGAGCAGCTCGGCCCGGTAGACGTTCCCCACCCCGGCGATGATGCTCTGGTCCAGCAAGAGGGCGCCCATGGTTCGGCGGGAGCGATGGATGCGGT
>JBGCER010000248.1:0-3703 GCA_045106515.1 Myxococcota bacterium | reverse complement strand
AACAGGGACCACCCCCAGCCGCCCCGGATGGTGACCAGGCAGAAGGGGGTGTAGGTTCCCGCGATGAGCAGGTAGATTGCCGCGTGGTCGAGAATCCAAAAAACGTGCTTTAGTCTTGGGCCTTTTGCGGCATGGAAAATGGTGCTGGCCCCGAAGAGCAGCACCAAACTGGCGCCGTAGATGGACACGGCCACGATCTTCCACGGGTCTCCCGTGAAGCTGGCGAGCGTCACCATCACGGCCAGCGCGGCGATCCCAAGCGCGGCTCCGATCCCGTGGGTCGCGGCATTGCCGATCTCTTCCCACGGGCTCTGTTGTCCGGGGAGGTCGGCCAAGTTGGGCGAAGGGGTATTCACGGCTGCACCTCGGTGGTGGACCGCGCCTCTTGAAGCCACGCCGTCAGTTGTTCTCCGGACCACGGTTGCCCGCTGGCCGGTTCGAAGGCGCCCTGGCGCAGACGGGTCCACGCGGGGGCGGGCAATCGGCAGTCCTGGGGCTGGGTGGCGACCCAGGTCACCAGCCGTGAGACCCCAAACGCGCCGAGCACCGGCACGTGGCGATCGAACTGGCCGGGGTTGACGACCAGGGTGTGCCACTGGGCCAGCTCTTCGCGCAGAGGTTCGGCCTTGGACAGGCTGTACACGCGCTTGCAGTCGATGCACCACTCGGCCGAGAAGGCGATTAGCACGGGCTTTCCATCGGCCTTGCTCTCTGCACAAACCTGTTCGAACGCCGAGTCTAGCTCTGCGTCGGTGCGCTTGACCCAGTAGGCCTGCTGGGCCTCGCGGGGGTGGACCTTGGGGGTCTCCGCTGGGGTCGCGGGGGCCGACGTCATGGGCTGCTCGGACACGGTGAGCGTGGACGGCGCGGGGGCGTCGGGCCCGCCGCATGCGAGCATGGCGATCGGCAATAGAATGCGCATGTGTTTTCCTACGGCCCCAGGTGGGCAGCGGCAATGGGGCCGAGGTCGAGCGCGGAGAGCCAACCCCTGATGTTGAACCCTGGCGATCGCATCGGTGACTGGGAGATTGTGCTCCCGCTCGGGCAGGGCGGCATGGGCTCGGTGTATCGCTGCCGTCACGCCTTGTCCTCTCGGATCGAGGCGGCGGTAAAGGTGCTCAAACCCACCGATGTGCCCGGTGCCCGCGAGCGTTTCATCCGCGAGGCCGAAGCCCTCCACAACTTGTCTCATCCCGCCATCGTCTCCACCAGCGGCTTTGGCTTGGACCCGAGCACGGGGCTGTTGTGGTTGGCGATGGACTTGGTTCATGGCGAAGACCTAGAGAAATTGCTGCATCGAGGCGCGTTTCCATCGAATCGTGTTGCGGAGGTGTTCGGGCCCGTGGCGGCGGGGCTCGCCTATGCCCATGGATTGGGCATCGTGCACCGGGACATCAAGCCTGCGAACCTCATGCTTCGGCGCAATGGCAAGCCGGTGTTGCTCGATTTTGGGATCGCGGTCCAGGAAGGCCATGAGCGGCTCACCCAAGAGGGCGTGGTGCCGGGCACGGTGGCCTACGCAGCGCCGGAACAGGTGATGGGGGAGGGGCCCAAAGACCCGGCGTTGGCAGACGTCTATGCCCTAGGCCAGGTCTTGTTCGAGTGCCTGACTGGCACCTTCCGTTACCCTCGAACACCGGATATGGGTGAGCATCGGCGCTCGGTAGAAATCCTGCGTTCTAAGATGAAAATTGCGCCCATGGACCCGGGGGATGGCTTCGCGCCGCGGATCCGCGAGCTCGTGCGGGGGGCGACCCATCCGGACCCGGCCCTTCGCGGCCCGCCCCTGCATCGGTGGCGCGAAATCCTCGACGCGGGTCCCCTGCAGCTCACCGCCGATGACGAACACACCGCCTTGGTCGCGGCACCTCCAGGCCTGCGCTCGGGCATGCCTCCCATGAGCGCCGATGTCTCGCTGCCCGGTCCGCACGCGGTGGCCGATTTGGCCCCGATTTTGGACGCGGACACCGATGTTCACCAGGAGTCCGGTGGCGTGCCGTGGCTGTGGCTGGGCCTGGGGGTGGGGTTGGTGCTCACGTTGGCCGCTGGGCTGCTCTTGGCGGTCGTCTTGGGCGGAGCCGCTCTATGGCTGGTGGTCTCTCCCGTCGCGTCGCCGCAGACGGACAGCGCACCGCTCACCGAAGGGTTGCCGCCGCCCATCGAAGTGCCGCCCATCGAAACGCCGCCGCCCGCCGATGATGGGCCGCCTCCCGACGAGGTCGTCGAGCCGGACGTGCCCCCGGCCACGACCCGACGCAAGCCTCTGGGCGACGCCTCCCCCACGCTCACCGCGGGCGATGCCCAGCTCGTGGTGTCTTCGGTTCAGCGCGCCCGGGTCTACGTCAACGGGTCCCTGGTGCGGCTGACGCCCATGACCCGGCGCCTCGCTCCGGGGGTGTACGACGTGGAGATCGTCCGCGGAAATGGCGATCGCCAGCGGTTTACGGTACACCTAGAAGCGAATGAAAAAGCCCGTCGAATCTGGGACTTCGAGAAGAAGCAGTGGCGCAGCTTCGAGGGTGGGGTGGATGAGGCCAACCTGCCGCTCCGTCCCAGCGTGGAGGGGGTGAAGCAGCGGGTGGTGGCGCTGCCCTCGGTGGCGTCGTGCTTGGCGGATCACCCGGTGACGGGGGCAGTCACCACACGATTTGTGATCGCGCCCGATGGGACCGTGGTGGCGGGAGGCCTCGTGCAGGCGCCCCACCGAGGCTCGATCACCGAGACGTGCGTCGACAGCGCTCTGCGCGCGCTCAAGTTCCCCGCCTCGCAGATCGGCGCCGCGGTCAGCGTGGACTTGCAGCCCTGACCGGCCCCATGGGCGGAGGGAGGATCACCGAGGCAATCCAGGGGTCCATAGGGGGGATAGGACCCACGACCCCCCGCCGGGGGGGCAGGGATGGACACGCATTGCGCGGCCCTGCATGGCACAAGGAACGGCTTTGGGATGCCGTTCGGCGAGGGCTTAATGTCAAGCAAATGTCAACGGCTGAAATGATGGCGGGACTGGTCGAAGGTGGCGCGCCGTCCTCGCAACCCCATCGGTCTGCCAAGCCGTTAGCTGCTCTTTCGGAGGCCTCGTGGAGGACTGGAACGAGCTGGCGATCTTCGTAAAGGTCGTCCAAGAAGGCAGCTTTATCGAGGCGTCTCGGTCGCTTGGCGTGCCGCGCTCCACGGTGTCGCGCAAGATCGCGAGCTTGGAAGACCGGCTGGGCGTGCGCCTTCTGCAGCGCACCACCCGCTCGGTGCAGCCCACCGATGAAGGGCGGGCCTACTATGAACGTTGCTCACCGCTGATTCGAGAGGCCGCCGAGGCCGCTCGCGCGGTGGGGAGCCGGCAAGACGTGCCGACGGGGCGCCTTCGGATCACGGCCCCCAGCGTGTTGGGCCACCACTTTTTGGGTCCCATCGTCTCGGACTTCTTGGCCCAGTGGTCCGATGTTCGCGTCGAGCTGCTCCTGACGGACCGGGTCGTGAACCTGGTGGAGGAGGGCTACGATCTGGCCGTTCGCGTGGGTAAGCTGCCGGATAGCAACCTCATCGCCCGGCGGCTGGGGGAGTCGCAGATCCGCGTCGTGGCGTCTTCGGCCTATCTACAGCGGTATGGCGAGCCGTCCACGTCCTCAGACCTGTCGGACCATCGGTGCATCGTGGTGGGCGAAAACGCGGGTCCGTACCACTGGACGTTCCGCCATCGCGGCGATGA
>JBGCER010000247.1:0-19673 GCA_045106515.1 Myxococcota bacterium | reverse complement strand
ATCCCTCATGACCGCTCCGCACGAACCGCAGGGAGGGCGGAGCGAGCCGGGGTCTCGACGAGCGAGGGCCTGCCGGCGTGTCGAGACACGTCAAAGGCCCGAGCGAAGGGGAGGGACCGGCGCAGCCCGAGATCCCGAGGTGCAGTGGAGTGCGTCGTGAGGGATGGGGGCTAGGACTCGGTGTCGGCGTCGGTGTCGGTGTCGAGGAAGCGGGCCAAACGGAAGCCAATCTCCGAGGCCACGTGCTCTGGCACGTGCTCGTGACTGTCCGCGAGTCTGGCTTCGCGAGCATTTCCGAGCCAGAACCCCCCTCGATCCACCTTTCGGCCGTCGGCCACCTCATCGGAGCACCAGTCTCGAACGTTACCGGCGAGGCCGCGCACGCCGTAGGGGCTCTCGTCGACGGGGAACATATGGATCCGGGCGATGTTCGGTCGCCCACGGTGGCTGTCGCGCATGCAGCACCACGAAGGGTCGTGGTGATCGCCCCACGGGAAGAAGCGGCCGTCAACGCCGCGGCCGGACTTCTCCCACTCCGCGGAGGTGGGGAGCCGCCAACTCTTGCCCGTCTTCTTGGCGTACCAGCTCGCATAGGCCGTGGCCCCGTGCCACGACACATTCGCGACAGGGCAGTCTGGAGGCCAGTTATCCCCGTCGGCATCCGGTCGGAGATAGAACGTCCCATCGGGGTGTTGGCCGTAGATCATCGCGCCCGTCAGGCCGACGGTTCCGCCCTTCTCGCGGGGCGCGAACCGCTCTGCGTCCTCACGCGCGCCCTTCGAGACGAGGTCGTCGAGGAACAACAAATATTCGGCGTTCGTGATCGGAAATCTCCGAATCACGAAGTCGTCCACCCACTGGGTATGAGCGGGTGCGGACCCGATCGCCGACGGGTCTCCACCCAGCGGGACCCACCCGCCAGGGACAAACACATCGTCTGGGCCGAGTTCCCCCGCTTTGGGGAGCCGCAGGACGTGTGGCAATCCGTCCGGCCCCACGCGATCTGCGTGCTCCATACGGCCCGCCCGAATCGGGAGACGCACGACGCCACTGGGACCATGTAAGTAAAGGACAAAACTACCATGTGGAACGTCGCAGGCCTTGAGCGGCGTGGAACCGAGCGACCGGTCGAACTGTGGAACCAGACGCCTGTGCCGGGTCACGTAGCGGTACAGCTCAACGGGGACGTTCGGCTCGGTGACCAAAGAGACTCGTGCGCCGCCCCGCAGCCACTGCTCGTGATGGGCGCGCGCAGGATGTCCAGGAGGAAGCGCATCTACGTGGCTGCGAAGCAGCACCTCGGCGCGCCGGGCACCCCGCTCATCGCGTGAACGCTCCGCGTCTCTATGGGCATCGCGCCACCGATCGGCCAAGGCCTCGCGGGCCTCGACACAGTCTCCGTCGTGAGCCAGCGCGCCCAGAAGCAAGCGCTCGGAGTCCACATCCAGCACATCGGCCTCGGCCCCGAGCGCTTCTGCGCGCTCGATCTGAGACCAGAGACGGTCCTTTTCCACCTCGGGCGCCAACACGCCCTGATCCGCGAGCTCCGTCTCGGCACGGGCGCGCATCAGCCGCGACTCCGCTCTGAGGCGCGCCACCCGAGGCTGTTGCTCTGTGGCCGCGCGCACCAAGCCCAGCGCCTTCTCGCGGCGCGCCGAGCCGTCGAGCCACGCCACGATGGCGTCTGCGAGAGCCGAGCCATCGGCGTAGCGCTCGCCGAGCTCCAAGCTCATCGCGCGGGCTCGAATGTGTTCGAGCTCTTCTGGGACGGCGAGAACCGACGTCTTCGGTAGTGGAGGAGGCACGAGGGCAGCTACGCGACTAACAAGTAATTTCGCAGATAATCCCTTATAGGGACTCTCGCCGTAGAGGATCCCAAACAGCACCGCTCCGAGCGCGTACACATCGGTTCGAGGCCCCACCTGATCGACTCGACCTTGGGCCTGCTCGGGCGCCATGTAGGCAGGCGTGCCGAACACGGCGCCGTGCTGAGTCGCATCCGCGCGACCGGTGAGCTGCACCTCTGAATCGGTCGGCAAATGGTCGCGGCCAACCACTTTGGCGATGCCCCAATCCATGACCAGCACCTCGCCATGGGGCCCGACCATGATGTTGTCCGGCTTCAAGTCCCGATGCACAACGCCGCGCCGGTGGGCGTAGCCCATCGCCTCGCTCGCGGTCCGCAAGTGCTCCACCAAACGCCGCAGGCTGACGGCGCCCTCTTCCCGAGCGTGAGCCTGCACGATCACCTCGCCCAACGTCCGACCCGCTACCTCCTTCATGGTGAAGTAGGCGCGCCCGTCCGGCAGGACGCCGAGCTCGTGAACCGGCACGATGCCGGGGTGCTCTAGTTGCGCGGTGGCCTGGGCCTCATCCAAAAAGCGTTGCACGGAAGATGGCCGGTCTTGGTAGCGCCACTTGAGCACCTTCAACGCCATTCTTCGGTTGAGCCGCACATCGCGCACACGGTGCACCTCACCCATCGCGCCCCGACCGAGCAGGCCCTCGTGACGAAGGCCTTCGGGCAAGGCGAGAGACTGGCTCGACGGCAGCTGTTGCGCATCTAAATCAGGGAGCGCGACGTTCGGAATATCCGAGATGGTACCGTCAGTATGGACCAACGTCCTGAAGGCACCTAGATCCGGACCAAACGCGGTCGGATAGGGGCCGCGCGACTCCTTGTCACTCACCTGCACCTCTCCTGACACCATTAGTGTGTCTCTGCGGAGCGTCGATTGCGAGCGATTCCAGCTATCCTTGTGGGCCTCGGGACCGTGGGCAGCGCCTTCGCTCGCGCGATATTGGACCAACAAGAACGGCTTCAGCGAAACGGCATGCATCTGGTCGGCGTCGCCGACACCTCAGGCTGGTTCGCGGTAACGGACCTGGAGGCTGTACTTCAGCGCAAGGCAACGGGGCAGCCCCTGTCAGCCACGCCCTGGTCCTGGGGCGATGACGCCGGAGTGCTGGTGGATGCCTCGGTGGGCGACCAAGGGACGATGTGGAGGGCATGCCTCAACCGGGGTTGGTCGATCGTCAGCGCCAACAAGAGCCCGGTGGCGGATCCAAACCAGGACTGGCGGGATCCCTGGCTCGCCGAGCGCCTCTGGCTCGGGGGCACCGTGGGCGCCGGCGTGCCATCGGCGTCCGTCCTCCGTCAGCTCCTTCGGGCCGGTGACGATGTTCGTATGATCCGGGGGGTTGTTTCGGGCACACTCTCGACCGTGCTCGGCGACGTTCAGGATGGCATGCCCTTGTCCCAAAGTATCGAGCAAGCCCGCCTCGCGGGGATCACGGAACCCGATCCCTCCAAAGACTTGAGCGGCCTCGACGTCGCCCGAAAGCTCACGATTTTAGGCAAACTAGCAGGCCTTTGGAGTCATCCACCCGTTGTCGACGTGCAGCCTCTGACCCTAGCTGCCGTGCAAAAGGGTCTCGGCCAGCCGGGGCGCCTAGAGTACGTGGGCACAGCGAGCCCGGATGGTGTCCAATGCCGCCTTCGATGCATAGGTCCCGATGATCCGCTCGGTCGACTGACGGCAAAAGACAACGCCGTGTGTTTCCACACCGACCGGTTCAGCGAGACGCCGCTCACGCTCTTTGGGCCGTCGAGGGGGCCCAGCGTCACGGCCAAGACCCTGCTCGCGGACGTACTCGCTGCCGCTGTGCGCCTGCGACGCTGAGCCCGCGTCGGCACCGCTCGGGGCACGGCCTTCGTGAGTCCCAGGAGGTGGGCATGTCCGCAGCCGCGCAACCCCAAGCGCCGCAGGCCGGGCGCACGCTTCAGCTCAGTGGAGTTGGGTGGGATTGCGAGGCCATCAGATTGGCGCCGAACAGTATCGTCGACGAGATCATCAGCTTTGCGGAGGATAGCTTGCACACAGCCGATGATCGCGAATGCGGCAAACCTATTCGGTACCCAACGTGACAACGTGTGCCCTCGTTCTGGTTGCCCAACAGACATCGGTGCGGCATGTTCCGCTCGGAGGTGACCTCGTATGGCGTACGCCGAGGCCCTACGTCGACTTCTTGTCGGCTTTCAACCGTCACTCGAACAGCTCTATCTGTTGGAGCCGTTCCAAGTGGAACAGCTAGCAGACCGCCTGGACCCGCGGTTCATGGCCGGCATGTGCTTCGTTGACCCTACTCTTCGGCGAGTTCTGGTCGCCAAGCACCCACCGCTCGGGCCCTACCTGGACGACCTCTTGGGGACGTACTCGGGCTTCGGCGAGGTCGATGAGGCTCACTTGTGGGAGATTGGCGAGCTGCTGGTCTACAACTGCGCCCCCGAGCTTTACGACGCGGCAGTGCCAGGACCGGACCTGAACGCCATTCAAGACATCGCTCCCTTAGAAGGGGTGGTCATGGACGTAGGGGCCGGCAGTGGGCGGCTCGCCCTTGGCGCCTCGCGGACCGCCGACGTGGTCTATGCGGTGGAACCCGTCGAAGCGATGCGGCGGTGGATCCGTCAGCAAGCCCTTCACCTGGGCCATAGCAATGTATTCGTCACCGACGGCTTCCTGCATCGGATCCCGTTCCCCGACAACACCGCAGATGTGCTGATCACCCGGAACGCGCTGGGCTGGCGCCTCGCCGAAGAGATCATCGAGGTCGACCGGATCATCAAGTCGGATGGAACGGCCATCCACCTGACCGGGCTGCCCACCTCGGACGCGTCCGACAGCCTGGACCAAGCACTGACCCAAGCGGGCTACCAGTGCACCCCCTACCCCGAAGGCGAGACGTGGTGCCGGGCCTACGTGAAGTAGATGGACCCACTCACACCAAAGGAACTAAGCTCCTTTCGAGCCCAACTCACCACACTGGCCGGGGACCTGAACGCCACGCTCGCGAAGAGCGCCGACCGGAGTCGCCCCGTTGAGCTGACGACCGCGCAAGGTCGGGTCAGCCGGGCGGATGCCATGCAGCAACAGCAGATGGCACTGGCAGAAGAGCGGAGGATCGAGGCACGACTTCGGGGTATCGACGGCGCCCTGAAGCGGTTGGATGAGGGGTGCTTTGGCGAGTGCACCCGCTGTGGGGAAGACATCCTGCGCCGGCGCCTCTCCATCCGACCCGAGAGCGCGTTGTGCATGCCGTGCGCCAGCGCCGTGGGCGGCTAGGCCGCAGGCCCTCAGACCCGATCGAGCGCCACGTGAACGGCTTCGCTCACGCCATCTTCTCGCAATCGTGCATGCCACTGCTCTCGGTCCGCTCGGAGAGCGCGCACATCCGTCGCGAGCGCTTCGATCGCAGCGTGGCCGGGGGCTTCGGCGAGCAGCACGTGGAGCGCGTCGACGGCTTCGACGACCACGGGATCCTCAAACGCCACAGACTCCTTCATTCGAGGCCAAAGCATCCACGCCGCGACGACGACGGAGACCGCCAAGAATGAAATTAGTGCCCATGCCGACCCGTCCACTATCGCACCACTCGCGGTCCATCGGAATCGCGAGCCGCCCTGGCCAACGATCCCTCCCGGTCTACCTTGGCCCACGGCACTTGCCCTCGCCGCATCTCGATCCAGAGGGCTCGAACCAGGACGAAAGCCAAGAACCATGGCCAGAAGACGCGCCGAGCCGGTACCCACAATAGCTCCGCCCACCGCTCCCGGTCTTCAACGTAGGCCAGGGCCGTTGCCAAGGCATCGAGGGCGATGAGGCCGAAGAGCAGCTCGAGCAGAGACACGATCGAAAAGGAGGCAGCGACCCTGACCAGGGCCGGGATGATGAGAGGAAGCAGCACAAAGGCCAGCACATTTTTGTAGATCAGGTCCGGCAGACCCAGCCAACCGAGCGTCCCGTGCCGAAAGACCTCGCCGCGGTACAGCCACACGACCTGTAGATATCCGGCGACCCAACGGGTTCGTTGGGCAACGAGGCCGCCTAGTGTTTGCGGCGCTTCGGTATAGGCCACCGCCGCAGGCTCATAAACCACTTTCCAACCGGCTATTTGGACCTTCAGTGTCAGATCGGTATCCTCGATGCGCGTACGGCCTGGCACCCCACCCACGTCCGCGATCGCCTGGGTGCGCCACGCTCCGGCGGCGCCGGGAACCGTAGTGATGCACCCCAACACATGCTGTGCGCGTCGACCCAGATTGAGCCCTGTGACGTACTCCAAGCTCTGGAAAATGGCCAAGACCGTGCCTCGGTTTCCCACTTTCACATTCCCTGCGACGGCGCCAACCTTGGGGTCCAACGCCAGAGGTCGCACAAGGTGCCGAACAGCGTCGGCCCGCAAGACGGTGTCGGCATCCACCGTCACGACGATCTCGGCGTCGGCCACAGCGATGCCGGCATCCAGGGCTGCGGGCTTGCCCTGGTTGGGCCGCTGGGCCACGGCGCTCACCCTCGGATGCGCCGCGAGGGTCTCTGCGACTTCCCAAGTGTCATCGGCACTACCATCGTCGACCACCACGACCATCAGATCAGGGTAGTCGGCGGCAAGGGCGGTCGAGACCGCCGCCTCCACCACCTTGTCTTCGTTGTAGGCCGGGATCACCACAGCGACCTTGGGCCAGCGTTCCGGCTCCACCGGCGTCTGACCCTGTCGACGCAGCCAGTCCACGGCGGACAGCACCGCCAACGTCGCCCATCGCATCAGGATGGCGGCGCCGAGGACCGCGAGGGCCCCGTCGAAGATGGTGCTGGCGAGGAGGACGAGACTCAACGACTAGAGCTCTGCCACACACTCATCGTAGGCGGCGTCTTGCAATGAGGCGCAGCCAGCTCCGGTGATTGCAGCATGAGTCTGGGGCGTGCCACCGAGGGTCACGACGAACGCCGCTCCACCCTCGCCGCGCTCGAACACGCGATCATCACCACCGCCGAGAGCAGAAGATAGCTTGCGAGCGACTAATCGGTCGTGGGCGTCCGCGTGGTGAACAACCAGCAGTTCCGACGGCTCCGGCGCCGCCGTCGTTCGAACGGATCCCACCTTGCTCCCAAAGACGCCAAGCTCGGTTTGAAGCGCGTCCACCACCGCCTGGCGCCTCTGCGAAATGGCGGCGCCAACGCCTCCATCGAGGATCAGCAAAGCGACTTCGGACGGCATCACGCGTTGACGGGTGCCGTCTTCGTACGCCGTAGGAGGCCACGTGGCCAAGTTGCCATCCAGTACGAACCCGAACTGTTTGCAGCCCATGCGTTCGCTGGTGCACGGCTCAATTTTACGGTCCCAAACCCCGAAAATGACATCGCGCACATCTGGGCCTACGTCCGAGCTGAGGGTGAAGGGTCGCTCCAGGTTCTTGGGGAAGGCCGTAGTGACAGCCAAGTCGATCTCCTCTCCCGTAGACGTGATGAGCGTGCACCCCACGTAGACCTCTTCGGCACGGGGCGCATCGACCGAGCCGAAGCCGCCCGCTGCGTAGCTAAGACGCGCCTGGACGAAGGCCGTGTCGCCTTCGTGGCGAATGGTCTCTGGGACCACGGTCCACTGGTCGGGCCGCTCCGCACAGGACTCGGCGCTGCACGACGCGAAAGCGTCGGCGTCGTGCACGTCTGAGCACGCTTGACGCAAGCAGGTACCCTGGGCCGAGGTAAGGCCTTGTATGCCAGCTATGGCCCCGGACACATCGAAGGTCGACGGCGCGGCTGGTGGCGAGCCACACGCGACAATGAGCGGAATAGACAGGACGACTCTCATGAACAACCTCAGCGTGGGCAAACGTTAACCGAACTGGGTGCGCAACCGCTTGAACGGCCAGTGTGGCGATCCGATACCCCCCGTGTTCGTTTCGCAAGAGGCACTCCGATGACCGATGCCATTCAAGAGCTATTCCAGAGGCTGTGCCGCCAAAGCCAGAAGGCCCACGTGCAGCCCGAGGACTGGCCGGCGGCCCTGCCTTTCCGATTCTGGAAGGTAGACAAGGATGCCTTTGAACTCAAGCTTGAAACCGAGCTTGAAGCCGGTGGGCTCGACCTGCCTCGCGCCTGCGAGGTCTGGGGTCTGTTCGAGAATATGGGACGTATCCGGACCTTCCGCACCACCGTCATCGACGTGATCGATGGACCTGAGGGCCATCCGGTCGCCATCCGATGCGTGCTGCCGACCACAGTCGGCTCAGAGGACCGACGCAAGGCCTACCGTGTGCCTCAACTTCCCAAGGAGGGCCTGAAGGCCGCCTTGGTATCAGGCCGCCGAACATGGCGTCCCAAGCTTCGAAACCTCTCCGTCACCGGCGCCATGTTTCAACTGCCGCCGGCCGTCACCGACGCTCTGCCCGAAGAGGGTCGGTACGTGCTGATGCTGGAGATGAACTCGCAGATCGCCAAAGTGAACTGCGTGATCCGACGCAAAGAGAGCGATGGCCGCTGCGCCGTAAGCTTTCCTGGGGCCTTGCGAATGGGAGAGGTGGTGCCACCGCCAGACCTGGCGAAGATCGTGCGCTTGTGCGAAATGTCATGGCTTCGGCGACGGAGCGGCAAGGACAAGGCCGCCTAGGCCGGCGCGACCCGACCCGAGGTGGCGTCGCCAAGGGCGTCCACCACCCTCACGACGTCTTCGTCCACAACGCGAATGCGACGAAACACCAAGGCCTCCCACCGAGTCTCTGCGATCTCGACTCCGTGCGAAGCCAGCACGTTCTGAACGGCGCCGGTGTCTTCATAGCTGTGGTGCAACGTCAGCTCTGTTACCGACGCGACCTCCAAGACGTCCGCGAGATCGAGCGTCTGGCCAGCGACCCCACCATACGCTCGGATCAACCCACCGACTCCAAGCTTGACGCCGCCAAAATACCGCGTGACCACAACACAGACATCGACGAGTTCGTGGCCATGAATCTGCGCTAAGATCGGTCGGCCAGCGGATCCTCCAGGCTCCCCATCATCACTGCTCCGGTAGTCGCCTCCTGCCAGCTGATAGGCCCAACAGTGATGTCGCGCGTCGGTGAAGGCCGCTCGAACCGCCGAGACGTGCGCGAGCGCTTGTTCCGAGCTGCAGACGGGTGCAGCGTGTCCGATGAACCTCGACTTTTTGATGGGGTCCGCGTGCAGATCCACTGGCTCTGCGATGGTTCGGGTCAGCGGCAGTTCGGCCTCCACCGTTGTTCTACTGCACCAGGACGGCGCCGCGCAGCGAAGACATGCCCAGCACCTCCGACCGCAGACCATCACTGGTGAGCGCTGAACCTTGCTGGGTCGCCGTCGACAGGCTCACGATGGCGTATTGCGCGTCCTCCATGTTCGTCCAAATCGAGCTTGGCACAGAGATCCGGCCGGCGGAGACGCGCTCCGCGCAATCCGCACGCTCGATGAGAGCGTTCCCTGCGTCATAGGTCCGAATGCTGAGAATCACGTGGTCGACGTCGCTCGGGCGTGCGCGCCAGGTCCAGGCCCACGCGGTGGGCGCCACCGACTGAAGAGACTCATCGTCCATGACAGGGCCGGAGAAATCTATCGAAGTAGGCCTTTCAACAAGGTTCGGACTGGACAAGGCCTCCCCGTCTGCGGAGCCCCAGAGCATCGAGATCCGGCCGGTCGCCCCAGTGAGCGCGCCCACCGCTTCACCGTCCTCCAACCACGCCGACGCGCCATCCAACACCGGAACGTCTTGTGTCGCGCTGGAGGTTTGAAGACGTAGGCCCGTGACTGGGATGTCCGTCGCTTGACCTCCGAACCAGTCGTTGAAGTCTGCGTCCAACCGACACGCACCGACGGGCGCGTACATGCGCTCCACCAGCGCCTCATCGCGGACCGGACGCGCGGACCATCCGAGAAGCACGAGGCCCCGATCCGCAGAGTCCGCCCAGTAGCCACCCTGGAACTCGACGTGCTCGACCACGCCCGTCATTCGGACTTCGTCGACGTCCGTGTCCGTGTCCGTGTCGGAATCCGTGTCCGTGTCCGTGTCGGAATCCGTGTCCGTGTCCGTGTCCGTGTCCGTGTCCGTGTCGGAATCCGTGTCCGTGTCTGTGTCCGTGTCCGTGTCCGTGTCGGAATCCGTGTCCGTGTCCGTGTCCGCTTCCACGGCCGTGTCCAAGTACGGCGCAGAAATGTACGGCCAGCAGCCAGTCAGCAAGACGAGCAAGATGGGCAGGGGGCTGCAACGGACCATAGGAACTCCATCGACATGAGATGACCAGGTGTACGCCGGCCCCACCCTTGCGCTCGTTGCGGCGTGTATCGGGTGGCGACAGGCCGTTACGCGTGCGCATCCAGAGGCGCTCATGAACCCGACTCCACCGCCATTGTCTGACCACGTTCGGCAGCACCTCCGTACGACCTGCATGATCGACCCCGCCCAGGCCACCCCGCGCGACGTGTACCAGGCCCTCGCCCACAGCGTTCGGGATCGCCTCGTGGCCCAGTGGCAACGCACGAGCGCCGCCACACTCGGGTCCGGAGTCAAAGAGGTCCACTACCTCTCGGCCGAGTTCCTCCTCGGACGTGCCCTCACCAGCAACCTCATCGCCTTGGACCTGTACGACGAAGCCCGAGACGCCCTGTCCGGCATGGGCGTCGACCTCGGTTCCGCCCTAGAACAAGAGCGCGATCCCGGACTTGGAAACGGCGGTTTAGGACGACTCGCCGCCTGCTTTATGGAGTCGATGGCCACCCTCGGCCTGCCGGGCTTCGGCCAAGGCATTCGCTATGAGTTCGGCATCTTCGAGCAAGCCATCGTCAACGGCCAGCAGGTCGAACAAGGTGATGATTGGCTTCGGTTCGGCAACGTTTGGGAGGTGATGCGGCCCGAAGATCGCGTGGCAGTCCAGTTCTACGGGCGCGTTCAGCATGAGACCGAAGGGGCGCGATTCCAAGCGCGGTGGCTCGATACGCGGCCGGTGTGGGGGGTGCCCTACGACACCCCCATCGTTGGCCACGACGCCACGCACATCAACACGCTTCGGCTGTGGTCCGCACAGCCCCGAGCCGTCTTCGACTTGGGCGTGTTCAACGCCGGTGACTATCGACAGGCCACAGCGGAGCGAACCCTAGTAGAGGCGATCTCCAAGGTCCTATACCCGGCAGATCACACTCGAGAAGGTCGTGAGCTTCGCCTCAAGCAGCAGGCCTTCTTCTGCACCTGCGCCATCGCGGACCTGCTTCGCCGGTTCGACCAGAAATCCGATGACCTCAATCGCCTGCCCGATCTTGTGGCCGTGCAACTCAACGACACCCACCCTGCGGTGACGGTCGCTGAGCTCATGCGCGTGCTGGTCGACGAGCGCTCGGTTCCGTGGACGATGGCTTGGGAGCTGACCCAGAAGACCGTGGCGTACACCAACCACACGCTGATGCCAGAAGCGCTCGAACGCTGGCCGGCCGACCTGTTTAGCAACTTGCTGCCTCGTCACTTCGAGATCATCGCCGAGATCGACCGCCGCTTCGCCATCGAGGTCCAAGAACAGTGGCCGGGCGAGCCCGCACGCGTCGAACGCACGCGGATCCTCGAACCCGGAGCGCCGGCCCACATCCACATGGCGCACCTGGCCACCGTGGGTAGTCACGCGGTGAACGGGGTGGCGGCTTTGCACTCAAAACTGGTGAAATCCAGGCTGCTGCCCGACTTTGCCCAGCTCTACCCAGACCGGTTTAGCAATAAGACCAATGGCGTCACACCACGACGGTGGATTCGGGCAAGTAACCCAGGTTTGTCCTCCCTTCTAGACAAAAAAACGGGTACGGGGTGGACCCGCGATTTGGGCCTGATCTCCGCTTTCGAGCCCCACGTGGCCGACGCCGACTGCCGACTGCAACTCCGGTCCATCAAGCGGAACAACAAGGTGCGACTCGCTCACCAGATCCAGGCCAGGTTTGGGCGACAGCTCGACCCCGACGCGATCTTCGATGTGCAGATCAAGCGTATTCATGAGTACAAACGCCAAGTTCTGTGCGGCCTATACGTGGCATCTCGGGCATTGAGGCTCGCTGATGGCGAGAGTCTTCCTGCGCGAGCGGTGCTGTTCGGCGGGAAGGCGGCCCCCGGATACCTCATGGCAAAACACCACATTCGCTTCCTCTGTGACCTGGGGGAGGCCCTGCAACGGGAGCCCTCCACAAAGAAAGCGCTCCAGCTGGTGTTCATCGAGAACTACGGCGTGTCTTGGGCCGAGCTGCTGATTCCTGCGGCAGACCTGTCCGAACAGATCTCGATGGCAGGAAAGGAGGCTTCTGGAACCGGTAATATGAAGTTCACCATGAATGGCGCCCTGACCATCGGGACCCCGGACGGGGCGAATGTCGAGATTCGGGAAGCGGTCGGCGAAGAGCACTTCTTCCTGTTCGGCCACACCGCGCAAGAGGTCCAAGACCTCAAAGACGCCGGGTACGATCCCGCGCCGTTCATCGAGCGCAGTCCGGCCTTGGCGAGGGTGTTGGACCGCATCGAAGAGGGGTGGTTGAGCCCCGACGAACCCGACCGCTACCGCGGGCTCGTGCACGATCTTCGAACGCGCGATCCCTGGCTGGTGTGCGCGGACTTTGACAGCTACTGCGCCGCGCAAGACGCCGTGGACACCGCCTGGGCCGATGGGGACGCATGGAGCCACTCTGCGGGCCTGAACATCGCTCGGTCTGGACGCTTCTCCAGCGACCGCACCATCGGCGAATACGCCGCCGAAATTTGGGGCGTCGCCCCGATGGAGATCGGAAAATGACACGGTTGCTCTTTGTTCTCGCCCTAAGCCTCGCATGCCGTGGCGCCCCCCCGACACAGCGCCCAGGCGGCCATGGCGCCAACACAGCGACGACCGACGTCTCTGACACGACCGATCAGACCGATGCTCCGCGTCCCCAAGATGGGCGCTCGCTGATCTTGATCAGCATTGATGGTCTGCGGTGGGACTACATGGACCGCACGGACACACCCAACCTGGATCGCGTCGCCGCAGGGGTGCGAGCCGAAGGGCTTCAGCCCCCCTTCCCTAGCTACACCTTCCCGAGCCACTACACGATCATCACCGGACTTCATCCGGAGAATCACGGCATTGTAAGCAATGTATTTTACGACCCGGTCCGCAAAGACCAGTTCAAGCTCGGCGCTCCAGAGGACATGGTTGACGGGAGCTGGTGGCTCGGCGAACCGCTGTGGAACACGGCTGAACGACAGGGGATCATCGCAGCGACCCTGTTCTGGCCGGGTTCAGAGGCGGCCATTGGGGGACAACGCCCCAGCGAGTGGACCCCGTACGACAGCGGCATGAGCCACACCAGTCGGGTGAACAACGTCCTCGGGTGGCTCGAGCGCGAAGATGCGGAGCGGCCAGGTTTTATGACGCTCTACTTTAGCGCCGTTGACAGCGCCGGCCACGGCCATGGCCCCGAGCACGCGGAAGTGGATGGCGCCTTGCGCGGCGTAGACTCAGCCCTCGGCTTGCTCTTGGATGGGATCGAGCAGCAGGGACTCAAGGACAAGGTCGACTTGGTGGTGGTTTCCGACCATGGCATGGCCCCCAAAGACCCGGAGAAAGTTGTGCTTCTCGACGACGCCGTCGACCTTAGCAGCGTGCACGTGGTCGAATATTCGCCCCTCTTCCAAGCCCGCATCCCAGATCCCGACAAGGCCGAAGCGATTCGAGCGGGGATCGACGCACTGGAACACGTGGAATGCTACCTAGCCAAACAGACTCCACCGGAGTGGCACTACCGAGCCCACAGAGCCATCGGAGACGTGGTGTGCTTGGCTGAGGGCGGATGGCAACTCAGCCGGGCCCAGTACTTCAAGGACAACCGCGAGCGCTTCATCGGAGGAACCCACGGGTGGGATCCGGCCTGGAAGCCAATGCATGGCGTGTTCATGGCGAGTGGCCCCCGCTTCAAGCAGGGCCAGACACTCGGCACGGTGCGAGCCGTCGACCTGTACGGGATGATGTGCGACGCCCTTGGCATTGAGCCGGCGCCCAACGATGGAGACCCCGCGCTGGCTGCCCAGGTTCTGGCACGGTAGCTGGGGCGCCCGTGGAGCTCCCATGCGCACCCTATGTCTCTTGACGTTGATCGCCTCGACCGCCTGTAAGCGCGCCCCCAATGCCGCGCCGGAGCCCGTCGTTGAGGTGCCATCAAAGTGCGGCATTCAACCCGACGGCACTCGCACGTTTCGCGTGCTGCACATCAATGACGTCTACCGCATCGAAGGGCTCGCCGATGGACGCGGCGGCCTGGACCGGGTTCGCACCCTGCGCGCCCACCTGGAGGCGGACTGTCCAGGCGCCGTGCTGCTCACGCACGCGGGAGATGCGCTGTACCCCAGCCTGATCTCGCAGAAGCGGAACGGCGAGCAGATGGTGGCGGTGCTCAACTTGATGGATGGGTCTTCAGAACTCGCCGATCCGTTGATGTTCGCCACGTTCGGAAACCACGAATTTGATAAGTATAAGCTAAAATATTCTCCGATTCTTCAATCCAGAATCGGCGAGTCCCAGTTCACTTGGCTCGACACCAACATCGCTTGGGCTGAGGGCGAAAACGGACCTCTGATCTCAGGATCGAACCTGAAAGATGAGGCACTGCTCGAGGTGGGAGGCGTCAAGGTCGGGCTGTTCAGCATCAGCACCAACGCCGTGACCCCCGCCTACGCGGCCCACATCGACACGGACTACGCCGGCGTCGCCCGCACTCGTGTTGCGGATCTGCGAGAACAAGGGGCCGAATACGTGATCGCGCTCACGCACCTGGACGCCACCCAAGACATGAGCGTGCTGCAAGACCTGGGCGACTCGGCTCCAGACCTGATCTTGGGAGGACACGACCATTCGCTGTTCTCGGCGGAGCTCGACGGCCGCGCCATCTTGAAGGGAGACGCCGACGCCACCCGGGTTCGCACGGTCGAGGTGAGCGTCGGTCCCAGCGGGGCGGTGAGTTGGACCGCAGACACCACAGGCGTGCCACTCAACCCCAATACACACGCGGGCGACCCGGCGGTGAGGGCTGAAATCGACGCACAGATCGCCAGCTTCACCGCTGAGTTTTGCGAAGGCAAGTCCCCGACATGCCTCTCTGAAGAGCTCACCATCGCAGGCACAGACTGGGTCGCAGAAGAGACCACCATCCGTCGGTTCGAGACCAATGTCGGCAACCTAGCCGCCGATCTCATGGTCGATTCTTTTCCGGATGCCAACATCGCCTTCATCAATAGCGGCGCCCTGCGACTGAACCAGAACATCCCGAAGAACACGCCAATCACGCGGCAGATCGTAGAGGAGCTGTTGATCTACGGCGGCGAGATGCACCACGTTCAAGTCTCGGGCGCCACCCTTCGCGCCGTCTTGGAGCGGTCCGTTCAAGACTGGACCGGCCAGGGACATTGGCTGCAGGTGTCCGGCATCGCGTTCGAGCATGCCCCCGACACGAACGGTGTCGGTCGCGTCGTGGTGCTCACCCCAGATGGGCCCGTCGCCCTCGACCCCAAAACCATGTACGACGTCGTCACTGTGCGATTCTTGCTGGACAAAAGCATGGGCAACCAAGACGGCTACACCATGCTCTCCATGGACCAGGTCGTCGAAGATCCGAACAATGGCAAAACGCTAAAAGACAAGGTATTTGCTGCGCTTGAAGCAGCTGGCTCCAGCGGCGTCGGCCCGGTGGTCGATGGCCGAATCTGCAATGTAGGCCAGTCGGATCGTTGCCAGGTGCCAGCCGAGTAGGCCCAGCGCGCTGGGCGCCGCGCCCCGTCAGCCGCCCTTGTGTGCCTGGCCCCGGAGCATCGGCTTCCGGGCGTTGACCTTGGACGTTTCATCATCCGTCAACGTCACGGTGTCCAAAATGCCCTGGACTTCGGCGGCGATCTTGGCATCGTCCATGGGCTCCAAGGTGTCCACGCTGCATCGTGGGAACTCTGGATGGTCTTCCAGAACCGAGAGGAGCGCCAGGCGACGCATCTCCGCAATCTCCGCCTTGAAGAGGTCACCTGCGGCATTGGCTGCATCGACCTTCGTCAGCACGTCGAGCACCACACCCGAGCCAAGGCCGCTGCAGCCCCCATAATCCCAGGTCCGCTGATCCCACGCGGCCCAGCCCATGGGACGAGCCGAGCCATAGCCCGCCTTCATCATGGCGAAAAAGGCGTCATCTTCAGGTTCGGGGGTGGAGGCGGCCTTTGCCGCCCAGCCGTCAGCGTCAAGGTCGAACACTAGGGCCATGCCCTCAGCCATGTACGTCTCGTTCATGGCGGGGAGCGAAGGTTTGAGCCAGCCCAGATCAAGAGGCTCGTAGTCCGTCGCTTGAAAGGCCGGCATGAGCGATTCTTCGAGACGCTCTGCCAGTCCGAGGGACCGACGGTAGGCGGCAGCGACGTCCGCAGCAGAGCTGGCGCTATCGAAGGCGCGCTTCACCGCAGCGATGTCGACCGCCAAGGGTCCAGGCAGCCGCCTGGCGATCTCATCGTTCACGTCGACCGCTGCAGCGGCGTCGGCATCCACGTCCGGCTGTGGGACTGCGGTCGTCGGCGGGGGCGCCTCGGGGGGCGTCGACTGGGCGGCGGGCAATGCGGCATTCGGTGGCGGGTCCGAGGCTCTGCCTCCGAAACAAGCCACGAGCAACAGGGGCAACCACCGGGTCATTGAGTCTCCGCTTCATCGACAGTGTGTCAGGCCCATGCTAACCCGCACTCCATGGAGGGCACCTTGTCGCGGCCAATGGACATGGAAAAACGCCGAGAACTTGCACTGTCAGCCCTTGAGGTCTTGCGGGAGCACGGGCTACAACAAGCCACGATGTCGGGCATCGCGAAGGCCCTAGAGATCAAGCGGCCCACCCTCTATTTCTACTTTCCGTCCATTCCCGACCTGTTCGTGGCCCTCGTCGAGATCTTGCGGGAAGACGAGCTCGCCTGGGTCGCCGAGCGCATGCAAGGCCACGCTCATCCCATCGACGCGCTGGGCGTATTTCTCCGTGCCGAACACGCCTTCGTCGTCGAGCGAGGCTTGGACGATGTGATGCTGCTGATGACCTCGTTCTGGGCGTCGGGCAGTCGGGAACACCGGGAGAGGTTCCGGAGCTTGGTCCTCAAAGACCTCTTGCCTGCTCGGTCGATGTTCATCGGGCTCCTACAGCACGGCATCGCGAGCAACCTGGTGCACCCCTGCGACGTCGAGGCCGTGGTGGACCTGATCTTCTCAATCCAAGATGGCATCCTGGTTCAAGGCGGGGTCCGCGACCTGGATGTGGAGCCGCTCTTCGCCCTGGTCGAGGACACGGTCCTCGCCCCCTTGAAGGTGAACGCGGCCTGATTCGATCCCGCCCGCGCGCCCCGTTCTTGTCGAAGATGCGGGCTAATCGTCGGACCGGTCCACCACAAAGAAGTCGACGCGGCGGTTGACGCTCCACGCCGATTCGTTGTTTCCAGACTTCAGAGGCTTCGTTTCGCCGAAACCCTGGCTCTCTAGCCGGTCGGGCTCGACCCCATGTTCGATGAGGTAGGCCCGCACGCTGGCGGCTCGACGCTTGGACAAGTCGAGGTTGTAGCTATTGGAGCCTCGACTATCGGTGTGCCCCTCGATGCGGATCTTCGTGAGTTCGGGGTGCGCGTTCAAGATCTCGGCCACCTCGTCCAGAAGCTCGTAGGATACCGGCTTGATCGTGGCCTTATTGGTATTGAAGTACACGGAGTCCTTCAGGTCGATTCGCTCGCCAGAGATCACGACTTTGGCGGGGGTCAACTTAACCACGACTTCGGCGATTTCATTCTGACGAACGTCAATATCAATCCGGGCGGCCCGGTAGCCCGGAGCGGTGGCCACCACCTCATAGTCCCCTGCTGGCAGGGTCTGCTCTTCTCCGACGGGACCTTCGCGCTCGGCGGGGCCAGACAGCACGTAGCGGGCGCCTGGAACCGGGTTGTTCTCGGGGTCGACCGCCTTGACGAGCAATCCGCCAAGTCGAGCTTCTGGCTCCACTTCGACGCGGATCTCATAGGGCGCGCCATCGGGGATCTTCACACTGCGAGCCACCGGCTTGTAGCCTGGGGCAACCACAGCGAGCGGCACAACACCGGCCTCCATGTCGATGGAACGGCCGGGGGGAACGTCTTCGTCGCCGAGCGAGACCCGAGCGTTCACAGGGTCCCCTTCGGAGTTCACGACGAGCACCCGGACCGACGTCGGCTCAGGACACCCATCTAGATCTTCGTAGCGGTCCGGATCTTCGGGAATGTCGGGGCACTGGTCGAGTCGATCGACGATGCCGTCCATGTCTCGGTCGCTGATGGGCTTGGGCTCGTAACCCAGACCCAGGATCGCTCGAAACTGGGGCGAGCCGATGCCGGGGGTGATGCCTGCGCCCACGCCGGCTCGCAGGACCAGCCCGTCGCTCACCCGACTGTAGAAGCCCGCGAGCGCTTCCGCGGGCAGGGCAGCAGGCTCGGAGACGTTTCGCACACCCAGCAGGCCTGCCAACTCCAAGGACACGCCGCTGCGATCCGACACTTCAGTCGATACGCCGAGCTTTGCGGACAGGGCATCATCCCAGATCACATTCTCGAGCTCCGCCGTAGGCACACCCCGCAGCCCAAGGTTGGCCACGAGCAAGGTTCGGCCGACAACCCCGTCGAGAATGCCCTCGAACTCATAGCCAAAATTTCCGTTTCCAAGCGGTGCTTTCACGGTGGCGGTCGGCAAGACCGCGCGCCCAGCCGCAGCCACGCCCACGCCGCCATTGGCATTGTTCCGCAACCGGATCTTCAGGTCGGGCGCGATGTCGCCCAGTCCAGTCTCGCCCCCGAGCGTGCCGCCAGAGCGGAAGTAGACAGGCACATCTAGACCGATCCGGACGGGTCCCCGCGCATGACCGATCAAAATGGAGCCTTGCAGCAAGTCGCTGACCAGCTGCGTACGGGTCCCGGTGTCGTCAAAATAGACGACCGGATCGCGCGCGTAGTGCACCAATCCACGAACCGTCGTCGTGCCGGTGGGTCGCACCAGGCTGTCATTGGCCCACAGGGTGCGGTCACCGTCGAGACTGGGGCGGTACAGCTGACCGTTCAGCTCTGGCACCGCGCCTCCCGTGGTTTGCGCCTGGGAGAGCGTCGCCAAAAGGAACCAGATCATCGCTGCCGCCGCCGTACAAAGAGCAGAGCCAAGGCCGCCAGCCAGGGCGTGAGACCCAAACCACCCGCGCTGCTACAGCTCAGGGCGCCGCCCGCATACCGGCCCGCGATGGGGTCAGTGACGCGGTCGTCATAGGGGTCGAGGTAGTCGACGATCCCGTCACCGTCGGTGTCATCGTTGGTGAGGTCACCATCACCATTGGCGTCTTCATCGATGCTGGGGATGCCATCATCATCGTCGTCGACGTCGAGGTAGTCCGGGGTGCCGTCCCCATCGCTATCGTCGTTTCGAGGATCCCCGTCCCGGTCCAGGTCTTCTTGAACCGTGGTGAGGCTGTCCCCGTCATCGTCGACATCGAGGTAGTCGGGCACGCCATTGCCGTCGGTGTCTTGGGACCGGGGATCGGTCACGCCGTCATAGGCCTCGTCACGCGTGGGAACTTGATCGTCGTCGTCGTCTTGGTCGAGGTAGTCCGGCTTGCCATCCCCATCGCTGTCCTGGAGGCGAGGGTCGGCGATGCCGTCATAGACCTCTTCCTTGGTCGGGATCGTGTCGCCATCATCGTCTTCGTCGATGTAGTCCGGGGTGCCGTCCCCATCGCTATCTTGGCCGGTCGGGTCCGTGATGCCATCGTAGGCTTCATCGCGGGTGTCGAGACCATCGCCATCATCGTCGACGTCGA